>NZ_BOLT01000003.1:0-148293 GCF_016861805.1 Lacticaseibacillus sp. 53-4 | reverse complement strand
CCTCTGCATTCATTATACGACAGTAACGGAACGGTTCCCATGAAAACAAGGCACTTACAAATATTCAGTATCCACTAGCTATAAAGTTCAGGAACATCCAAATGGTCTGGCTGAAGCTTTCATTCTTGCAGCTGACTTTATCGGTGATGACTCTGTTTGCTTAATTCTGGGAGATAATGTTTTTTATGGCGGTGGTTTGTCGAAGATGCTTCAGCGAGCTGCTGCCAAGCCGAAAGGGGCGACCGTCTTCGGCTATCATGTGAACGATCCAGAGCGGTTCGGGGTGGTTGACTTTGACGAGAACATGCATGCCAAGTCCATCGTTGAAAAGCCAACTCATCCGGCGTCTAACTACGCGGTCACGGGACTTTACTTCTACGATAACGATGTTGTGGAGATTGCCAAGCACATTAAGCCTTCTGCACGCGGCGAGCTGGAAATCACTGATGTTAATCAGGAATATCTGCGCCGGGGCGAGCTTGATGTTGAGTTAATGGGTCGTGGCTTTGCTTGGCTCGATACCGGGACGCACGAGTCTTTGCAAACAGCCTCCGCGTTTATTGCGTCGATTCAGCACCGTCAAAACTTGCAGATTTCTAACTTGGAAGAGATTGCTTATCGAATGGGTTACATCACCATCGCACAGGTCGAGAAGCTTGCTCAGCCACTGAAAAAGACCGAGTACGGCCAGTACTTGTTGCAGCTAGTCAAGCAGGAGGAGAACAACAAATGAGTTTAAAAGTGATTCCTACAAAGTTGAAAGACGTCAAAATTGTTGAAACCGACGTATTCTGTGATAATCGTGGGTTCTTTACGGAAACTTGGACCCGGGATAAGTTTGTGAAAGCTGGGATCACCACAGATTTCAACCAAGACAACCAGAGTCTGTCGGCGGAGCCAGGGGTTTTGCGAGGGATGCATTATCAAATGGCGCCATATGCGCAAACCAAGCTGGTACGTGTGGTGACAGGGGTCGTTGAAGACGTGCTCGTGGATATTCGTAAGGGGTCACCGACATATGGGCAGTGGGAAGGCTACATTCTTTCCGAGTTTAACCACCGCCAGCTGTTTGTGCCGAAGGGCTTTGCCCATGGCTTTATTACGTTGACGCCAAATGTCAACTTCTGCTATAAGGTCGAAGGCGTTTACGCGCCTGATGCCGACCGAGGGATCGTGTTTGACGATCCCGATATTGGCATTCAATGGCCGATGCCGACCACGCATCTGATCATGTCTGAAAAGGACACGAAACACCCACAGCTCAAGGATGCCGAGAACAACTTCGTATACGGGGAGATTTAATCATGAAACTCATGGTAACAGGCGGGGCCGGTTTCATCGGCTCAAACTTTGTTCGTTATGTGTACAATAATCACCCGGATGTGCAGATTACTGTTCTGGATAAGCTGACGTATGCCGGAAACAAGGCCAGCATCCAAGATCTGCTGGGCGACCGGGTCCAGCTGGTCGTTGGTGACATTTGCGATGCGCCGCTGGTCGACAAGCTGATGAGCCAGGTCGATACCTGCGTTCATTTCGCCGCCGAAAGTCACAACGACAATTCGCTGATCGACCCAAGTCCGTTCCTGCATTCTAATGTGGTTGGCACCTACACGCTGCTGGAAGCCGCACGTAAGTATGACATTCGCTTCCACCACGTTTCGACCGATGAGGTCTATGGCGATCTGCCGCTTCGGGACGACCTGCCTGGCCATGGTGAGGGTAAAGGCGAGAAGTTCACGACTCAGAGTCGGTACAATCCTTCCAGCCCGTATTCATCCACTAAAGCCGCGTCGGACATGCTCGTTCACGGGTGGACTCGTTCCTTCAAAGTTCGTGCGACCATATCGAACTGCTCGAACAACTACGGGCCGTATCAGCATATTGAAAAATTCATCCCGCGTCAGATTACAAATATTTTGAGTGGGATTACACCGAAGCTCTACGGTACAGGTAAAAATGTCCGGGATTGGATCCACACTGAAGATCATTCGCGGGCAATCTGGACAATTTTGACAAAGGGCAAGATTGGTGAGACTTATCTGATTGGGGCTAATGGTGAAAAGGACAATAAGACGGTCCTGGAGCTGATTCTTAAACTGATGGGCAAGTCGCCAGACGATTACGAGCAAGTTAAAGATCGTCCCGGTCACGACCTGCGCTACGCCATTGATTCTACTAAGTTGCGCACTGAGCTTGGCTGGGAGCCGCAGTTTACGGACTTTGAGTCGGGTTTGAAGCACATCATTGATTGGTACACTGAGCATGAAGATTGGTGGCAAGCAGAAAAGGCTGCGGTCGAAGCCAAGTATGCGAAGCAAGGGCAATAACAAAAATAACAAGACGAAGCGCAAGTCGCTTCGTTTTTGTGTGAAAACACGGAGATGAATCTTAATGAAGAAGATTTTAATTACGGGCGCTAATGGCCAGTTGGGTACTGAATTACGGCATATGTTGGACGGCCGCGGGATTGCATACCGCGCGACCGATACCAAGGAATTGGACATTACTGATGCCACAGCGGTGAATGCGTATTTTGCCGATTACAAGCCCGATATTGTGTATCATTGCGCTGCATACACGGCGGTTGATAAGGCAGAGGACGAAGGTAAGGCAATCGATGAGCTGGTCAATGCCAAGGGCACTGAGAACATGGCTAAGGCTGCCGGCGCCAATGATGCAACTCTGATATACATCAGCACGGATTATGTTTTTGATGGCGATAGTAATGAGTTGTACACCGTCGATCACAAGCCCGCTCCACGCAATGAATACGGCCGAACCAAGTACGAAGGCGAGCAGGCCGTTCAAAAGTACGCTAAGAAGTATTACATCATTCGGACCTCTTGGGTGTTCGGTGAATACGGCCACAACTTTGTCTACACGATGCTGAACTTGGCCAAAACCCATGACAAATTGACAGTGGTCAATGATCAGTTTGGGCGGCCGTCATGGACTAAGACCCTTGCGGAGTTCATGTTGTTTGCCGTTGATCACGACCTGGAGTACGGGATTTATCACTTGTCGAACGAGAACAGTTGCAATTGGTATGAATTTGCCAAGGCAATTCTCAAGGACACGGATACTGAGGTTGTGCCGGTCACGAGTGCTGAGTATCCGCAGAAAGCTTGGCGGCCACGGCATTCGATCCTAGATCTGAGCAAGACCGAGGCCACTGGATTTAAGATGCAGACTTGGCAAGAGGCACTTGCTGACTTTATGAAGGTCATTGACGCATAGTCTGGTACTAGCACAGCGTGGAGAACGGCCCTCGGAGTGTATCTCGTTGACCCTACATTCCGAGGGCCGTTTGCGTAACTTCATCCAAGGTAGATTTTCTGAAGAGTAGTTAAGTCTGTCGAAGAAAGCTCGAGTTGAGTCTCTAAATAGTTAGCCCATGAGTTATATTCTCTGGCGATAAGCTCGAACACGGCCTGTATATTGACTTTTTTTGCTGGCAAGGCGCCCATGCTTTCGACCTGATTGCCATGAGTGGAACGGGTCTCTGGGGCTATAATTCCTGAGGCTTTTAAGCCAACATTTGATGAAAGATAATCGGCCTGCATCGTTTCTTCAGGGATACCCAAAGCGGCTTCGATGAGCATGGCTGCGACCCCGGTACGATCTTTGCCCGCGGTACAATGAATGAGGACGGATTGATTATCATCAGGATTGTTCAAGAGCAGGCTGAACATGTCTTGGTAGGCCGACTTGGCGTGCGAGTCCGTGAGCATTTTCTTGTACGTGTGCACTACCGGGTCTTCAGGCTTGGCGAAGTGCCGTTTGAGCCGCTGTGAGAAGCTCGCATGGTCGCTGAAAGGCATGACCGGCAGTTGGTAGTAGCGCGCCTCTGGCGGCAAGATATCGGGATGGCGTCTGACCTCATCATCAGTTCGCAGGTCAATGACCTCTTCCACGCCGTAGTCATCTGCCAGTTGCTGGGCGTCTGCTTGGGTCAGCTGGTCCAGCGCGCCAGAGCGTAGTAGTTTGTTTGGCTTGATGGTGCGGCCGTCCTTGGCCCGATAGCCAGCAAAGGTGCGCAGATTGATCGCATGTGGCACTTCAAGAATGTGATTGTTTGTCATGATACCCTCCGCTATGATGCTCCTTCTCATAAAGTACCAGTTTGACTGAACGGGGTCTATGATTGACGGCAAGAAAAAAGGCCGCTTCCTGATGAAGCGGCGCGGCCGATTGAGGTTAATAGGCCTGATTAGGAACGATAATAACTTTAACCGTTTTAAATAAAATAATGATGTCGTTGAGAATGCTGCGGTGACTGATGTATTCCAAGTCGAGGTCAACCATCTGATCAAAGCTCAACCCGTTGCGCCCTGACACCTGCCATAGACCGGTGCAGCCCGGGGCGACCAGGAGTCGCTGTTTATCATACGCCGTGTAAGCGGCGTATTCACGGGGCAGGCACGGCCGTGGCCCAACCAAGCTCATGTCGCCGCGCAGCACATTGTACAGCTGCGGCAGTTCGTCAAGGCTCGTCTTACGAATGAAGCGGCCGATGCGCGTGATACGAGGATCGTCTTTCATCTTGAACATGGCGCCGGCGATCTCGTTTTGTTCAGTGAGTTTAGCGAGCTTGGACTCTGCGCCGACGCACATCGACCGGAACTTGTACATCCGAAAGCGTTGGCCGTCTTTTCCGATTCGGAATTGGGAGAAGAAAACGGGGCCGGCCGGGTCATCTAGCTTGATGAGAATGGCCAAGATTAAAAAAAGTGGCGATAACAAAACAAGGCCAAGCACGCTGCCGACCACATCCATGGTCCGCTTGACGGCCATGTAGCCATGCTGGCTAGCAAGCGCGGTTGCATCTGGCGCGGTTTGCTCAGCAGCACGGGGCTTCTTTCCTAGATAATTTTCCATGCGTTAACGTTTCCCCCAAACTCTGTTCTGTCTACGACGGCATTGGCGGTTGCACAGAACACAACAAGTATCTTAACATGATTTTAAGAAAGTAGCATTATTAATCGCTCGCAGAGAATGTTTTTTTCTAATCACCCGTAGATAATGTCATTTGGAGCCACTTATTTCCGCAGTTGGATATTTTGGATAGAAATCGCTTTCAAATGTTTCAACTGTCTTCAGACGACGTTATTAGTGGTATAGTAAAATGACGAATATTAGTGGGAGTAGAGTGTATGCGAAAAACTATCGGGGGGTTCATGATCATCGTCATTTCGGTGATCATGATTGCCGGGCTGGCGATAATTGGCAACCAGCGTGAACAAACTGAGCTTGACGCACAATCCGCTGGCTTTAGCCGCATTGGGCGCAATCGCACATCTTCCGCAAAGGTCAAGGCCTCAAATCATTCTGTGAAGGCGAAGACGAAGTTGGCCAAGACAGTGACTTACGCTGCGATGGGTGACGACATCGCAGCGGGGCACTACACGGCGACCGAGAAGGGTGCTTACCCATATCTGGTGGCCGCTGACTTGCGGCAGTCGCAAGGATTTACCGTCACGATGATTGAGTCATGGCAGGCAGGTGCCACCATCGGCACGCGCGGGTTACCGAGCATTGATCAGGTGGCTGAGGGCAAGCCAGATGTTGTCTCGCTTCAGTACGGGAACAATGAACAAACTGCTGCCGGTAGCTCCGCCAGTCTCTATCAGGCGAATCTAACGAAGGCGGTAAGTCAACTGAAGGCGAAGTTGCCGCGGGTCAAGGTTATCTTGATCACGCCGTGGCGGCAGCAGGTAGCTTATCAGCGCGCGGTGCTCGCCGTTGGGAAGGCGACAGGGTCAACGGTCGTTGATATTTCGGCGATTGAGGCCGCAAGCCAGACACACGCTACTGTCAGTACCAAGTCCTGGGCGGGCACGCCTCGAGGCGACTGGCCGAATGACCGCGGCAATGTTGAAATTGCCCATGCAGTCGCTCAAGTAATCAGTAAGCTGTACAAGTAACTGAGGGAGTTAAAGTATGGATGAGAATAAAGCACAAGTGATTCCACAGCGGCCGGCGCATCGGCATCACCATCATCACCGGCACCATCGTCAGTTTCACGTCTGGCGGTGGGTGGCCGGTGTGGTGGCGGCGCTATTGATCATCGCGGCAGGAGGCGCCTATTACGTCTACCACACATTGCATTCTACGGCGAATCACACCTACATTCCGCTACACAACCAGAAACAATCTGCTTCGGCCTTAAACAAGAACAAGCCCATCAGCATTCTTCTCATGGGGACAGATACCGGGGCCTTGGGCCGGACGGAAACCAATGGGCGATCAGACACGATGATCCTCGCCACCTTGAATCCGGCGAAGAAGACGACCACCATGGTCAGTATTCCCCGGGACACGATGGCCCAAATGATCGGCGATGATGGGGTCAATATCCAGAAGATCAACGCGGCTTACAGCATCGGCGGCGCGGATATGGCGGTCAACTCGACCACAGCGCTGATCGGCGTGCCGGTGAATTACTACGCGGTCGTCAACATGGGCGGCCTGGAGAAGATCGTCAACGCCCTGGGTGGCGTGACGGTGACGCCGGCCCTGAGTTTCTCCAATACGGGCTATACCTTCACCAAGGGCAAGGCCACTGAGATGCACGGCAAGGAAGCCTTGGCCTACATTCGGATGCGGTACAACGATCCCAAGGGCGACTACGGCCGGCAGGACCGGGAACGGCAGGTCATCACCGGCATCATCAAGGCAGCGCCGTCTTTGAAGACGCTGACGAAGTTCCAAGAGCTGATGAGTCAGGTCCAAAACAATTTCCGGACGAATCTTCAGTTTGATGACATGGTGGCCTTGTACAGCAAGTATCGTGATGCGGGGCAGACGGTCAAACAGGACCATCTGCAAGGCGTCGGCGCGTATCTGAACGGGTCTTCCTATCAGATTGCGTCGACTAAGGAATTGCAGCGAGTCTCGGACTTGCTCAACAACAGCCTTGACTTGCCAACGGCCACCCTCAATAATGAGGAAACGAAACAGAATGCCTTGAACCCGCACTTTGACTGGCATGCTGGCAACAGCAGCGTCAAGTACACGGTGCAAGGCGCAGATCAGGTGAATTAATCCTGGCGTCACCGTTGGGCGTTTTCCCCGAAGGTGGCGTTTGTGTTGTAGCTGGATCCCAAATGTTTAGGAGAATTCAATGGACGACGAAGTAATTAGTTTAGGCCAGATTTTTGCCATTCTGCGGAAGCACATCATCGCAATTATTGTCGCGACCTGTGCCGGCGGCGTGCTTGCCGCGGCGGTCACTTTCCTGGTGATGCAGCCGAAGTACGAATCCACCGCAATGGTGCTGGTCAACCGCAAGCAGACTACCGCCGCGGGCCAGTACAATGACCTGCAAACCGACCTGCAGATGATCAACACATACAAGGACATCATCACTAAGGACGTGGTGTTGAGTCCGGTGCGCGAGAACCTGCAGAAGAAAGGTGTGGTCGTTGGCAGCACTGGCGAACTGGCCAATGAGATCACTGTCTCGAACAACACGAATTCGCAGGTCATGAGTGTCACCGCCAAGGCGGATGATCCTTACACGGCGCGGGCAATCGTCAATGAAACAGCTGAGGTCTTCCGAAGCAAGATCACCTCGATCATGACCAACGCCAAGAACGTGACGATCATCTCCCGTGGGACGTTGAACAAGAACGCGGTGAGTCCACGCAAGAAGCTGAACATTTTGATTGGGCTGCTGGCTGGGCTCGTGGTCGGCATTCTCTTCGCTTTCCTGCGTGAGTTGACCGATCGCACGGTCAAGGACCCGGCGTTCATCACGGACACCCTGGATCTGCCGCTGCTCGGGACGATCACCGAGGTCGATGAGCACAACATCAAGCTGGGCACCAAGGGACTGCGGCCGACTGGCCGGTCTCGCCGATAGGAGGGCACGCACATGGCATGGTATAATCATAAAAGCAAGAAGCTGCTCGCCAACCAAAGTGTCCGCCAAGGGGTTGCACTCGTCACCGATTACGACCCGACTGGCCGCGTGAGTGAGGAATACCGGACCCTGCGGACCAATATTTCCTTCTCTAAGGCTGGTGGGGCCATCAAGTCGATTGCCGTCACTTCAGACGCGCCGGCGGAAGGGAAGTCCACCGTCAGTGCTAACTTGGCCGTGACTTTTGCGGCGCAGGGGTTAAAAACGATTCTGGTGGATCTCGATATGCGCCGGCCAACGGTCAACGCCACGTTTGGCCTGCAGAACACCAGCGGCTTGGTGACACTGCTGACGGACGAGTCCAATGACCTGGCCGGCCTGCTGCCACTGTACTGCAAGGCGACCAACATCGACGACTTGGCCGTGATGACCTCTGGGCCCACACCGCCGAATCCCTCAGAGCTGCTTGGCTCCGACCAGATGATCGCGCTGCTCAACGAATTGCGCACGCGCTATGACCGGATCATCTTGGACACGCCGCCTCTGATGAGTGTCACAGATGCGCAGATCGTTGCGTCTCACGCCGATGCCACGATTCTCGTGGTGCCTTACGGGATCGCCCAGAAGGCGGCCGTGCTGGACGCAAAGGTGCTCCTGCAGAAGGTCAATGCCAACATCATCGGTGTCGTCATGAACCGGGTGCCTCAGCCAACCGGCTCGGGGTACTACTATTACGCTGGCTATTACAAGTAATCCCATATCAATGCGTCGATGACGCAAAGGAGCTCCGATTGGCCAATTTGACCGTCGGAGCTCTTTTTGACTTTGTCTGTTTACTTGCTTTGCTTAGCTTTGGCCGCGTCCTCTTTTTTGATGCGGTCGGCGAGCCTGAGAATGTAGTCGTGCAGCTCATCCTTGATTTCCGGGTGGGTGAGGCCGTATTCAACGCTGGTTTCCACGAAGCCGAATTTATTGCCGACGTCGTAGCGCTTGCCCTTGAACTCGTGCGCAAACACGCGCTGCGTCTGGTTCAGTGTATCAATGGCGTCGGTCAGCTGGACTTCGTTGCTTTTACCCGGCTTCTGGTGCTCCAGAATGCTAAAAATCTCCGGCGTCAGCAGGTAGCGGCCGATGATGGCCAAGTCACTTGGTGCATCGTCAACAGATGGCTTTTCAACGAACTTGCGGACGTTGTACAGGCCCTCAGACACTTCGGCCTCAGGGTCGATGACCCCGTAGGCCGACACCTCCTGGTGAGGGACGCGCTTGACGGCGAGGATCGAGGCGTGGGTGCGCTCGTACTCGTTGATCAGCTGCTGGGTGAGCGGCACCTTGTCCATCATGAGGTCATCGCCCAGCATGACCACAAACGGCTCGTCGTTGACGAAAGACTTCGCCAGGCGCACCGCATCGCCCAAGCCCTTGGGGTGGGTCTGACGCACGTAGAAGAGGTTAACGCCCATGTCGGTGGTCGAGCGGACCAGGTTCAGCATCGCCGTCTTGCCTTTTTCCTGAAGGTTCTGTTCAAGCTCGGGATTGGAGTCAAAATGGTCCTCAATACTGCGCTTGTTCTTGCCTTCAACGATCAAAATGTCGGTGATCCCACTAGCCTTGGCCTCTTCAACGATAAACTGGATCGTCGGCTTGTCGACGATCGGAAGCATTTCCTTGGCCAGCGCCTTGGTGGCGGGTAGGAAGCGGGTGCCGAGCCCGGCTGCCGGGATAACTGCTTTTCTTACTTTCACGAGATTCCTCCTTGATAATTCGGTTGTTTAATACTCTCATTATACCCATGGCTGGGCGAAAACGATACCTTGGACGTTTTGGGGTTCAGCAGTGTCACATGCCGATGGGCCAAGTCCGCCAGCACCGCGGGTTGAGTACATTGCCAGGGTAAGCTTATAATGTTGACCTAATAAGTGTTTAAGGTAGGAGGACCATTTGCGAAAAGAACAAACACGGGCCGGCCATTTGGCAGCGCTGTTCACGATTCTGCTGTGGGGGACGACTTATATCGCGACCAAGGTGCTGCTGCGGCATTTTGGCCCGCTCGAGATCTTGCTCACGCGGTTTGTGATTGGTTATTTGACGCTGCTCATGATGCGGCCCGGCCGCGTGAGACTGGCGCGGCCAAAGCAGGAATGGCTGTTTATTTTTGCCGGGCTCAGCGGCATTACCTTATACTACCTGCTAGAAAACTTAGCGCTGACCCAAACCACCGCCAGCAACGTGGGCATCATCGTCACGATCTCCCCGTTTTTCATGGCGCTGCTGACGGTCCTCTTTCTGCACGCCAAGTGCCCTAACCGCTGGTTTTACATTGGATTTGTGGTGGCGATGAGCGGCGTGATTCTGGTCAGCGACCACAGTGAAGCCGCGATGGCCGGTCATTGGCTGGGGGACGCACTGGCCGTTCTGGCCGCGCTGGTCTGGGCCGTTTATTCGCTCCTGACGGCCAAAATTGGGACGCTGGATGTGAATTTGATTCAGGCCACCCGCCACACGTTTTTCTATGGAATCTTGTTTATGCTGCCGCTGACGTGGCTGTTTGGCTTCAAGCTGGATTGGCATGAGCTGGTGCAGCCGGTCAATCTGAGCAACTTCCTGTTTCTGGGCATCGGCGCCTGTGCCCTGTGCTTTGTGACCTGGAGCTTCGCGGTGAAGCGGCTGGGGACGGTGCGGACCAGTGTTTACATGTACCTAGTACCCGTGATCACGTTGGGCTTTTCCGTGTGGCTCCTGCACGAGCCGCTCACACCGCTGATCATGCTGGGGGCCGCACTAACGCTGGTGGGCCTGTGGCTGTCCGGAAAAGCAGCCTAGCGCTGGTTAGCAAAAGACCCATGGCAGCATTGCCATGGGCCTTGGCTAAAATTCAGGCTGTTTCACGTGAAACGGGAGGGCAGGTCAAACCAAGCCGTTGCGCTTTAAAGCCCAAACGCCGGGTCGTATTCAAGCCGGCCGGACACGTTGTCCAGGCCGCCTTCGCGGATCGGCTTGATCATGAATTCGGCGCCTGTGAAGGGACCGGTAATGTCATACTGACTAGCCGGCAGGTAACCGAAGCGGCCGTAAAATTTGGGGTCGCCAAGGATGCTGATGGCCATGCGCTCGTCTTCGCCGGCCTGCATTTCCAGGTATTTGATGAGGTTGCTGCCCACGCTTTGGTGCTGGTAGGCAGGCAACACGGCCAGCGGGGCCAGGACAAACACCGGCCAAGTTTGCGCGTCGCTGATGATTTTGGCCTGGGACAGCAAGGCACTGCCGATCACGGCACCGTCGTCGCTGGTGGCAATGACATCGTAGTCGGGATCGTAGGTGGGACTTTTGCGCAGCTTGGCGACCAGCTCGGCTTCGTGGCCATCGGTGTGGGCAGCGCCGGCAAAGGCCTGTTTGATGACGTCAAGGCTGGCGTCAAACTGGTTTGGGGTAATTGGTTTGATTTTCATGGTAAAGCTCCTTTTTAAAAATTACGCGGCGAACAGCATGGCGACCAGGGTCCCAGCGGCGAGGACGAAGCCCCAGGGAATCAGGCGCTTGTAGACTGGCTGTAGGTCGCGCTTCAGGGCAAGGGACAAACAGAGCGCGCCGACCGGAGGGAAGATCAAGGCGAGCCAGCCGATTCGGTGCAGCCACTGCAAGCCCAGCTGAGGAATGAGGTAGCCCACCGCAAGCAGCAGGATGAGCACCCAGTCAGGCGCAGTGGTGCGGTCAGGTTTAGCCATGGTTTGTGCCTTCTTTCTAGTGACAAGCGTAGCACATCAAGTCGCCGTGGCGGGTCTTGAATAAAAAAGTGGCATCGTTTTCACGATTTCTGGGTTACACTGATCATGTCCGCTGGCAGCCTTTGGTGACCAGCGGTGAGCCAGAAAGGAGTTTTTAACTTGGCATTTGATGATCACTTTTTGTGGGGCGGCGCTACTGCCGCCAACCAGTACGAAGGCGGCTACCGCGATGGTGGCAAAGGCCTGAGCACCGCTGATGTGATGACTGCTGGGGCTTACGACAAGCCGCGCCGGGTCACCTGGAAGAACCCGGTGACCGGCGAAACCGGCGCCACCGCGATGCAGTTTGGCCAGGATGGCCAGCAGGTCCCAGAAGGCACCGAGCCGGCAGTATTACCCGGGGAATATTACCCGAGCCACGTGGCGACGGACTTTTATCACCATTATCAGGAAGACATTAAGCTGATGAGCGAAATGGGCTTTAAGGTGTTCCGCCTCAGCATCAACTGGGCGCGGATTTTCCCGAACGGGGATGACAAAGAGCCTAATGAGGCCGGCCTGGCCTTTTACGATCACGTCTTTGATGAATGCAAAAAGCATGACATCGAGCCGCTGGTGACGCTGTCGCACTACGAGACGCCGCTGCACCTTGCGATTAAGTACAACGGCTGGGCGAGCCGAAAGCTGATCGACTTCTTCGTGAAGTACGCCACGACCGTCATCGAGCGCTATAAGGGCAAGGTCCACTACTATTTGACCTTCAACGAGATCAACATGATCGACATGAGCGGCTATATCGGCGGCGGCATCATCAACGCCACCGAGCAGACCAGGGCGCAGGGCGCACATAACCAGTTTGTCGCCAGTGCCCTGACGGTGCGGGTGGCCCACAAGATCGATCCGGATGTCAAAATCGGCCAGATGCTGGCCTACAGTCCGCTGTATGCGTTGACCGCTGACCCGAACGATCAGCTCAAGGCGCAGGTCGACATGCAGGACACCTACTTCTTCTCTGATGTGCAAACTGGTGGCCACTATCCGGCTTACCGCCTGAAGAAGTACGCCCGCGACGGCATTAAGCTGGATGACACCCCAGAAGATTACGAGTTGCTGGCGCATTACCCGGCCGATTTTCTCAGTTTCTCCTGTTACGGCTCCAACACCGTTACCACACACAAGACCGAGGGCAGCGACGCCGGCAACTTTATGATGGGTGTCAAGAATCCGTACCTGAAGACGAACGCCTGGGGCTGGGCAACCGACCCGCAGGTGCTGCGCATTGCGCTGAACAACCTGTACGATCGCTATCACAAGCCGCTGTGGGTCGTTGAAAACGGCATTGGCTGGGCCGATGAGCTCACCGCCGATGGGAAGATCCACGACAGCTACCGCATCGAGTACCTGCAGCAGAACATTGCCGCCATGCGCGACGCCGTGACGCTCGATGGGGTCGATTTGATGGGCTACACGATGTGGGGCTGCATCGACCTGGTCTCCGCCGGTACCGGCGAGATGAAAAAGCGGTACGGCTTTGTCTATGTCGACCGCGACGACCAGGGCAACGGCACGCTGAATCGCACGCCGAAGGATTCGTTCTACTGGTACAAAAAAGTCATCGCCACCAATGGCGAAGATCTCAGCAACAACTAGTTTTAACTGGGCCACTGACACGGATCGTGCCGGCGGCCTTTTTTGGTTTGAATGGCGCAAAAAAGCCCAACCGCTGGCGCGGCTGGGCTTAGTGGCAACTTCAGACGAGCGGTTCGTAAACCAGCTCGACCAGGTTCTTGTGCGACGCGATGTTGATGCCGGAAATCGGCTGGTCGAGGATCTTCTGGTACTCGTCCAGCACATCGTTAGGCAGGGGCGTTTGCAGGTGCAGGTCGTCGATCACGTCGCTCGAGGTGTCGGTGGTACTGAGGTCGGTGAAGAGGTCAATCTTGCTCATGCAGTCGAAAAGCAGGTCGCTCAGCTGCGATTGCGGCTTGCCGTTGCCGTCAATGATCACGACTTGCGAGTGGTTCAGCGGTTGGTGCTCAATCTGGAGCATTTTGATGGCGTGATAAACATCCACAGTTTTCACCTCACTATTGTTACCCCGATTGTAGGCATTCTACCTGGAAAATACAACGGCGAAACTGGGGGCAGGGGCGGAGGATGGTCTCCGGCGGGATTCGACTGGCGACGCGAAGCTAGAGCAGTGGCCACCGCTTCGAGCCTCGCAAGCGAGTCTCTCAGTCGGGGCAAATTGTAGGCGACAAGTCGCCAACAATTTCTTCACTGCTGAGCCGATCCCGCCTCCGACCATCCTCCCTCTGCTCCCCGTTGGGCCTTCAATCGGCCTCTGGGATTTCGTTAGGTGAAGCGGACTGGGATTTGCCACCTTTTCCTGGCCGCAGCGCCCAGTAGAGTTCCTTCAAGCCGGACAAGACAAAGGTTGGGACCGCCGGGAGGAAGATTACCGCCGCGTAGAGCTCAGTGGTCAATGGCGCCGTGCCCATGACCTCGTTGAAGAACGGCATCAGGGTCACCAGCAGGGACGCGCTGGCGGCGAAGGCCACCGCCATCAGCAGGCGCGGGTTATTGAAGGGGTTGCGGCGGAATAAGGTGCGGGTGCTGCGGGCGTCGAACACGTGCCACAGCTGGCCGAACACGAGGGTCAAGAAGGCCAGGGTCTGCGCCTGGGCGGCCGGCATCCCGCTCGCTGCCCCCCAGATAAAGGCGACATAGACCAGGCCGCCCATCACGGTGCCGCGCAGGAAGATGCGGCCCAGCATGCCGGACAAGATCGACTGCTTGACGTTGCGCGGTGGGCGCTTCATGAGGTCGGCTTCTGGGACGTCGTAGCCCAGTGCAAAGCTCGGCAAGGCGTCGGAGACCATGTTCACCCACAGTACCATCAGAGCGGTCAGTGTCGGTGTGGTGGCGGCGACCTGGCCAATCGGCTGGGTCATCAGCAGCACCCCAAATAGCAGGGCGAGGACCTCGGCGACGTTGGTGGTCAGCTCGTGGCGCATGAAATTTTTGATATTGGCAAAAATGGTGCGGCCGGCGCGGACGCTGTTTTCAATGGTGGTGAACTGGTCGTCCAGCAGGATCAGGTCGGCGGCGTCTTTGGTCACCTCGGTGCCGTTGATGCCCATGGCGATGCCGATGTCGGCCGCGCGCAGGGCCGGTGCGTCGTTGATGCCGTCGCCGGTCATCGCCACGGTTTCGCCTTGGCGCTGCAAGGCATGCACGATGCGCTGCTTGTGCTCAGGAGAAACGCGCGCATACACGCGGATGTCCGGCGCCAGGCGGAACAGGGTGTCGTCGTCCATGGCGGCCAGCTGCTTGCCCTCGATGACGCGGGCGTTCGGGTCGGTCACAATGCCAAGTTTCAGCGCGATGGCGCGGGCGGTCACCGCGTGGTCGCCGGTGATCATCACGACATTGATGCCGGCCTGATGCAGCTCGCGCACGCTTTGCCGCACTTCTGGACGCGGCGGGTCGATGATGCCGGCGATGCCCAGCAGCGTCAGGTGCTGCTCGAGCTGCTCGGTGGTGCCGTGCATGGCGAGGTCCTCGTCAATGTCGCGCACCGCGACGGCCAGGGTGCGCAGAGCCTGTTCGGCGAAGCGGTTGACCTGGGCCTCGACGGCGGCGCGGCCTTCTTCGATCGAGACCAGCTGGTTGTGGTCCTCGATCAGGTCGGTTTTCGCCAGCAGCACGTCCGGTGCGCCCTTGGTCAGCACCTGGTACTGGCCGCCGTCGTTGATCACCACGCTCATCATTTTGCGTTCGGAATCAAATGGCAGCTCGCGGATGATGTCGATGTCCAGGGCCTGGTCCTTGTTGAGGACGGTGTCGCGGTCGACGCCGGCCTTGTGCCCCATGACAATCAAGGCCACGTCGGTGGGGTTGCCGTAGGGCTGTGAGCGGCCGTCCTCGTCCGCCTGGATCGCGGCGTCGTTGTTCAGGACGCTAGCCAGCATGAAGCGGGTGAAGCCTGGGGTGTTGTCTTCCTCATCGGGCAGAATCTCGCCGACGGGTTCGTAGCCATCGCCCTCGACCACGTAACTGGCTCCGTTGGCGTAAAAGCGCGTGACAGTCATCTGGTTGCGCGTCAGCGTGCCGGTTTTGTCAGAGGCAATGTAGCTGGTAGCGCCGAGGGTCTCGACTGAGTTCAGCGACTTGATCAGGCCGTTGTTCTTTGCCAGCATGGTCGCACCGATCGTCAGCACGATTGACCGCACGGCCGGCAAGGCATCGGGAATGGCGGCCACCGCTAAGGCGATGGCGGTTGACAGGGATTCGGCAAGGACCTCAAAGGACAGGATGCCGGTTTGCTGCACAGCCTTGACCATTTCGAGGATCAGGGTCAAGGCGACAATGATGATCGCGACGATCATCAGCTTTTTGGACAGGGCAGCAATGGTGCGCTCGATTGGGGTTTTCTTGGTTTCGACCTGGTTGAGCAGGGTCGCAATTTTCCCCAGCTCGGACTGCATCCCGGTGGCCACGACGACGCCCAGGCCGTTGCCGTGGGTGACTGTTGCCCCGGAGAAGCCCATATTGGAGCGGTCGCCGACTTGGGCGTCGCCGGCGAGGGCGTGGGTCTGCTTCTGGACCGGCTCGGCTTCCCCAGTCAGGTGGGCCTCGTTGGTTTGCAGCTCGGCCACATGGAGCCAGCGGACATCGGCTTCAATGAAATCGCCGGTTTTGACGCTGACAATGTCGCCAGGGACTAGCTGGCTGGCCGGCACGGTTTCCCACTCCGAGTCGCGCAGGACCTTGGCGTGGTGGTCGGCCATGACCTTCAAGGCGTCCAGCGACTTCTGCGCACTTTTGGCCTGCCAAAATGACAGGCCGGCATTAATGAAAATCAGTAGGAGGATCGCGATGCTTTCGTACACGGCGGCCATGCCGTGGGCCGGGTCATCGCGCACGAAAAAATCGTAGCCGGCGCTGGCCCATGCAAGCCCGACGGCAATGAACAGGATGATGACCAGCGGCTCCTTCAGGCTGAGCAGGAACTGCTTCCAGGCCGGGGTCTGCTTGGCCTGAGCCAAGGCGTTTTCGCCGTACTCGCTCAACCGCCGGTCGGCCTCCTGTTGAGTTAGGCCGGTGCTGCGGTTGGTGTGCAGGCGATTAAGGACATCTGCTTTGTGTTCGTTGTGGGGGTTCATTTTCTTCCTCCTTAAAAGACAAAAGGGCACGGCGTCCAAGCGACTTTCCTCCCCGAGAAAGCAAACTTGAGCGCTGCGCCCAACCGAATGTCTAGTATTGATTACCTAAATCTTACCGGAACGATAATTATGTTGTCAAGTTCACCGGCTCAACCACTAAAAAAGCGACCGCACGCGGCGGCCGCTGTGAGTTGCGATTAAGCATCCGGTGGGGCCACGGTCAACGTCCAGGTAATGGTGGCGTCATAATGCCCTTTTTTAACCGCGGGGTATTTGCCCATGGTCAGCCGTAAGTTGTTGATCGAAGCCGGCGGAGCGACCGTTGCGTTTTGGAACAACGTGGTCGGCTCAGGCGCGCCGTCTTGGAGCTTGATGGTCTGGTTGTTGTAGTTGAAGCTGATGACCGTCTTCTCCGGGTGATAGCCGCTGCCCAGGGGGAAGCTAGTGGTCATTTGGGCGGTCAAGCTGCTTTTCGCATCGCTGGGGATCTGCGCGGCAATGCCGCCGGCGTATTCGATCCCTTGGTCGTCGGTCACCCGGCCTGGCACGGTGAAGCCCGTCACAAATTGAGCCACGCTGAGGTTGCCGAAGTTGAAACGCGCCGGGACGCTCAGCGAGAGTGGTGGCTCGATGACCGCGGGGACATCGACGGTGGCGCTGATATGTGCGTTGTTGCCGATGATGGCTCCGGCGTCTTGGCCGGTCAAGATGGCACCGGGGGCAGTGGTGGTCGCTGCCATGATCGGGGCGGACACGGTGTAGGTCTGGCCGTGATTCCTTTTCTGGAAGGCGGAGAGTCCCGCCACGGTAATCTGATGCACCACCTGAAATACGTGGCCGTTGCGATCGCGGACAGAGGCCAAGGGGCCCACCGGGAGGCCGTCGCGTGGGTAGGCATGGCCAAGCGCCGTGAGGGTCACTGGGACCTTGCCGGTGCTATCGACGACAAAGCCGTAGTGGTTATCGGTCTTCATCTGGAAGGCCAGGTTCTGGCCGTTATTGGCGTCTTGCACCGGCCAGTCTTGCTTACTTTGATCGCCGTTGTAGGTCACGGTATAGACTTGCTTGAGCCGAGTGCCGCGGTACACGGCGCTTGGCGCTGGCTCATCATTTGGCGCCTTGATCGCTGTCTGGGCGCCTGCCGAGACGAGCCCGGGAATGGTTTCAAAAGTGACAATGGCATCTTCAAAATTCTCGCCAGTTGACCCAGTGAAGCCCCAGTAGACGTTGGTCCCGCCAAAAATGGCTTGGGATTGCGCCTTGGTCCAGGTCAACTGCTTTTTTAGAAAAGTCCCATCCGTCAGCTCAACTTCAAACTTGATGGTGCCGCCGCCATCCGTCGCGGCGTCGGGTTTCCAGTCTATGGTGACGGTGTGCCACTTGCCATCATTGAACTGCTGGCCGGCTGCCAGCGCTTGGTAGCCGCCCAGTCCTTTGTGTGTGGCCTTGTTGTCCAAACTGTCTAGGCCGGACGTGCTGCTGGCGCTGCCCCACACCAGTCCCAGGTTTTCGCCGACCGCATACCTAGTGTACTGATAGTCCGTTTGCCCCGGAAAGCCCCAGCCGACATACTGTTTCTTACTATCAGCGGGATAAGTGACATTTTTGTCGAGCCAGTCGGCGTTTTTGTAGGGGTCAAAGACAATCGCGAAACTTCTCGGCAGTGCGCCAGGAGTACTGCCTGTGTTGAGCTGCCAGACCCCCAGACCGGCGCCGTCATCGTAGGGCCGAGTGGGCCGGGCGCCACCGGTTAAGGCAAAGGCCATCCCGTCGGCGGGCTCAGTGTTGGTTCCAAAGTAGATGTGCATTTTACTTGAAAAAGGCTGCGTCAGAGAAATCGGATCGATGCTCCAAATCGCGCCAGATTGGTGCGGCACTTTGTCCTTGGTGACTAGGGCGGCAACGTTAGTTCCATCAAGGCCAGTCAACACCTTGGGTGATTCTGTATTTTTACCAACGGTCCCCAGCACTTGGTTGAACGGCACGTACAGTTTTTGACCCGTACCTGGGTCAATCGGCTCTGGTATGTTAATTTCGGGGTCAGAAAGCCAGCTGGCGGCCTGAACGGTGGGGGTGACAGTCAGGCCGGCGGCGATCGTGAGGCCGGCGATCATGGCAGCAAACGCCACAGAACGCTTAAAGAATGTCCGGTGCATCAATCCCCACCTCCTTTTTCGGCCGGGTGGTGCGGGCCACGCCCAGCAGCATGATCATCCCGATCAGCGTGAGCGACCACGGCTTGGCCTCACCGGTTTCCGGTAGGCGGCGCCGGCCTTGGTCGCCATCGGTATCCGGCAGGCGATAGCGGACGGTGTGGTTGCGCTGCGTCCCCGGTAACGGGTCGATTGGCTGGTGAGCTGGCAGTGGCTGGTCAGGGGCGGCCGGTTGAATGTGGTGCGGGGATGCGAGCACGGTGAACTCAGCGGTGGTCGTGCCGGCCGCGGCGGCAGCCGGCCTGGCCGGCCCCGCGGTGAGCAACCCGCCGAACACGCCGCTGCTAATGATGAGCAATTTTTGCCAGCGTTTCATGCGTCACGCCTCCTTTGTTTGGTTGGCACTGCGGCGCCGGCGACTGAAGAAGATGATCACCCACACCAGTGTGGCCAGGCCCAGACCGATCAGCAGCCAGCCCCACCACGGCATGATGAACGGCCGCTTCAGTTGCAGCTGGCGGTTGATCTTGTCCGCCTGGGCCGTCAGAATCGAAAAATTGCGGCGCCAGTGCCAGTTGCCATTGGGGCTTTCAATCTTCAGGTCTAAGGTGTAATCCCCGGGTTCCAGCGCGTTTTTCTGCAGGATGCCGTAATCAAAATGCGAGTTCGGCGCGACGGCGTAGTTCGTGTGGCTATTTTGCATCACGACGGTTTTGGTGTTGCGCCGGTAGACTTTGGCCATGAAGTGCATTTTGCCCCAGAAGCTCGGCGTGGGATTTTGAATGGTGGCGAGCACCCCAGGCTGGTTGCTTTGCACGCCGGCGCCGACGCCCGTCAATTTCAGGTCGTGCTTGACGTAGTTGACGGCGCCGGGGCTGGTTTGCAACTGGACGCCGATCACGGTGGCAAACTGGTTCTTCAACTTAATGCCGTCCGTCTCGCCGCCGGCCGATTTTTGCTTGTCGACGATGTACAGCCCGCCGAGAAGCACACCCTTGAAGCCTTTAGCCGGGATGGTGAGGGTGACGGTGGCGTTGCGCGTTTGGCCAGGGGCCAACACGATGGTTTGGGAGGGCTGTCCCAGCTCGGCCAACCGGTATTCAGCGGAGCCATCTCGCGGCCCGCCCGGGGTGTAGCCAATCACGCCATTGTGCTGAGTGAACGCGGTTGTCAAAGACAGGTGCAGCGTGCGCGGCGCACTGGACTGGTTAGTGACGGCCACCGTTAGATCCTGTTTTTGGCCAGGCTTCACGATCAAGTCGAAATAACTGGAGACGGAGGTGCGCTGGTTGTTCGGAATCACCGGGCTCACGGTGTACTGGGCGCCATTGTTGGTGCCGCTGGCGGCATGAACCGGCTGTCCGGCTAGGCCCAGCAAGGCGAGCCAGCTAGCAATAATGAGGCTGAGGCGAATCTTTACGCGCGTCATGGCTGAATCCTTTCTCACGAAAAAACGATCGCAGGGGCCGGCCCTCGATCGTTGTGGCAAGCCCAAAGAGCCAAGGGCTAACAGCTTTTCAAACTCATTTGGCGAACCTTGGCGTTAAGGCTGCGGGGTGCTGGTCAGCGTCCAGGTGATGGTCGCGTCGTACACCCCTTTTTTGACGTCTGGCTTAGCGTTGATGTGGAACTTGGTGGCACCATCGACGCTGGCCTGATTATCGCCTTGACCCAAATCCTTTGCGGCGGTCCAAACCATTGCTGCCGTGCCGTCCGTATTCAGGTCAGCCACCACCGGGTCTGGCGTGGCGGTGTTGGACTTGTCGACATCGCCCAGGGCCAGACTCAAGATACCGTCCAGTTTCTGCGTGTCATCAGACACCAAAGTTGGCTGGTCGATGCTGGCGGTGAGGACCCAGCCGTCGCCGGTCCCGCGCAGGTCGGAGACCTTCAGTAGGGTGTTATTCTCCGCGGTATCTCCGGTTGGGTTTTGGACCGTCCCATCCACGTAGGCTAAGTCGGTTCCAGCAATGATTTTGGCGATCGTCGCGTCTTCAAAGTGCAAATCCGGCGCCTTGACCAGCCAAAGATTCTCATTCTTGCTCCCTGGCGTCCCAGTATGCCCACCATCCTCAGTGGGTCCACCGGCGGTGACTTCGAATTCAGCGCTCGTCGTTGCGGTGATTGATGATCCATCATCCGCGGCGAAAACGTCCACCGGAGTCAGTGCCGCAGCACCAATAAGTGCCAGTGCGGTCAAACTTGTCATCAACTGTGTCTTTTTCATAATTGCCCCTCCTTGAATAATATCTGCTTAGCGCGTCAACCCGGACCGATCGCTTACCCAAACGATGGCCACCCAAGCCAACTTTTTGCCTGCTTGGTTGTTTCAAATATAGCATGATTCAGTTTGATAAATATTCCGTATTTTGAAAAAATTCTTTTCTAAATTTGGAAGAATAAAATACCTGGCAGATTTTTTAATAGAAATGATTACGTTTTCAAGAACGAGTATTGTCAGTGTGAGCAGGTCGGGAAGCAATCGAACACGTGCTGCCGCTACGCGGAATAACGGCACACAGACTGCCCTTTTCAAAAGAACGCCCGGCTATTTTGAGCACTAAAAATCCCGGTTCAAAATGCGAAAGTAAATATTGTTCAAGCCACGAACCTTATGCGATTTTAAAGCACTCAGACTGGTTCTGCTTTGCTAACCGCGGACTGGCCAACATGATCGTGATCACCAAAAAGAAAGCGTTTGTATAATCGCCCGGATTCTTCTAAAATGAACTTGTGACTGCATTCACGTAGTCAAATTAGCAGGGCAATCAAAAGTATGGAGGACAAACATGCGCAAGACAAAGATCGTGTCGACTCTGGGGCCGGCATCTAATGACTTAGAGACCATCGTCGCCTTGATCCACGCGGGGGCAAACGTGTTCCGTTTCAACTTCTCCCATGGTGATCATCCCGAGCAGCTGGGCCGGATGAACCTGGTCAAGCAAGCGATGAAGGAAACTGGTATCAAGGTTGGGCTGATGCTCGATACCAAGGGCGCGGAGATCCGCACCGGCGAAAACGTTGACGATGCCGTGTTCCACTACGACACCGGCGACAAGATCATCCTGACGATGAACACGGGCATCCAAAACGTCAAGGACCGCATTGACGTGACCTACGCCGGGCTGTTTGACGACGTGGAAGTCGGCGGCCAGATCCTGTTTGATGACGGCCTGCTGGGCACGACCATTTTGTCCAAAGACGCCAAAAAGCGCGAACTGACACTGGGCGTGCAAAACCCAGCGGAGCTTGGCAGCAAGAAAGGCGTCAATGCGCCTGGGGTATCCCTGAAGCTGAAGGGGCTGACCGACAAGGACCGCGACGACATCAAGTTTGGCGTCGAGCAGGGCATTCACTTCATTGCGGCCAGCTTTGTCCGCAAGCCAAGCGACGTGCAGGACCTGCGCGACCTGCTTGAAGAAGTCGGCGGCCAGGACGTGCTGATCATCCCTAAGATCGAATCGCAGGAGGGCATCAACAACGCCGACGAGATCATCCGGCTCGCCGATGGCGTCATGGTTGCGCGTGGCGACATGGGCGTCGAGATCCCTTACGAAGAAGTGCCTGCCGTTGAACAGGAGCTGATCCACAAGGCCAATCTGATTGGGAAACCGGTCATCACCGCGACGCAGATGCTGGACTCGATGCAGGAGAACCCGCGGCCGACCCGCGCCGAAGTGACTGACGTGGCGTTTGCCGTGCTGCAAGGCACCGACGCGACGATGCTGTCAGGCGAGTCCGCTAATGGCGACTATCCAGTCGAATCCGTGCACACCATGGCCGTGATCGACGAGCGCGCTGATAAAATGCGGCCGCTGCACAGCCCAGTGCTAAATGAGCTGAAGCAAAGCGGCTCCATCACCACCACGACGGCGATTGCTGCGGTCACCGCCGCCGAGCGCGTGTCCGCTAAGGCCATCATCACGCTGACCTCCAGCGGCTACACCGCCCGGCAGATCAGCCGCCTGAAGCCAGCAGCGCCAATTATTGCGCTGACTTACACGGAGCGCACGGCGTCGCAGCTGCTACTGTCATGGGGTGTGACCCCGATGGTGCTGCCGAAGGGCGACGCCTATGAAGACCTGATTGCCCAGGCGGAGCAGCGCCTGATCAAAGAAGGGGTGGTGGCTGCAGGTGACGTGATCGTCATTGTGGTCGGTTTACCCTTATATCAGGCGGGTTCAACTAACAACGTGCTGATCTCGCGGGTCAACGAGGACGCCGCAAAAGACTAGTAAACCCGAACAAGAGAGAGAAGTCGGCGAAGGCCGGCTTCTCTTTTTGTCTAAAATCGTGTAAAACACGAACGTTAAATAAGAAAAATTGTTCTGTTTACAATTTTAGCCGAATATTCTATGATTGATTCCGTGCTGATTTGAAAATTTCAGAAAGCAGGCAATCATTCATGAAACAAAAGCTCCTGGATTACTTTGAAGTCGCGGAATTAGGTAGTACAGTCCGGCGTGAAATTTTGGCCGGGTTCACCACATTCATCTCAATGGCCTACATTCTGTTCGTCAATCCGTCCGTGCTCGGTGCGGCCGGCATGGATAAAGGCGCCGTCTTCACGGCGACCGCCTTGGCCAGTGCGCTGGGCTGTATCCTCATGGGGGCGCTGGCCCGCTACCCGATCGCGACCGCGCCGGCTTTGGGCATCAACGCCTTCTTCGCTTATTCAGTCGTCATCGGCATGAAAATTCCGTGGCAGACGGCGCTGGCCGGCGTGTTCGTCGCCAGTCTGATTTTTATTTTGATCACGATCTTCAAGCTGCGGGAAATGATCATCGATGCGATTCCCGCCGACCTGAAGTACGCAATCTCCGGTGGCATCGGGTTGTTTATCGCCTTTCTGGGCCTGAGCAACGGGAAGCTGATCACCGCTAACAAGTCCACCATTGTGGGTCTAGGGTCGCTTGAGAACCCGCTGGTGTGGCTGACGATTTTCGGCTTGGTCGTGACCGCCATCCTGATGGTGCGCAAAGTGCCTGGGGCGATTTTCATCGGCATGGTGCTGACCACGCTGCTGGGCTTGGTCACCGGCCAGATCAAGGCCCCGACCGCACTGATTGCGACGGCGCCGAGCCTGAAACCGACATTCGGCGTGGCGGTGATGCACATCGGCGACATCAACACGCTCCAGCTGGCGGTCGTGGTTCTGACTTTCCTGCTGGTCACGTTCTTTGATACCGCCGGCACCCTGGTCGGGCTGGCCAACCAGGCGGGCTTCATGAAGGATAATAAAATGCCGCGGGTCGGCAAGGCGCTGGCCTCAGATTCTACCGCCATGCTGGTCGGCTCGGTGCTCGGGACCAGCCCGGTTGGGGCCTATGTTGAATCCTCAGCCGGCATCGCGGTCGGCGGCCGTACTGGGATTACCGCCATCACGACCGGCGTGATGTTCCTGGTTGGGATGATCTTTTCGCCCCTGCTCTCGGTCGTGACCGACCAAGTCACCGCGCCGGCGCTGATCATCGTCGGTGTGCTGATGGCGCAGTCGCTACGCAATATCAACTGGTCGCAGCTGGAAATCGCCATTCCGTCGTTTCTGATTCTGATCGGCATGCCGCTGACCTACAGCATTTCCGACGGCATTGCGCTGGGCTTCATCATGTACCCGATTACAATGCTGGCGGCCCGCCGCGGCAAGGAAGTATCCCCAATCATGTACGGCCTGTTCTTCGTCTTCATCGGGTTTATGTGGATTCTGAACGTGGGGTGATTGGTTTTTAAATTGGAAAAATGTGGCAGTGCTGACCAGTTGGTCGCACTGCCTTTTTGGTGTCGGCTAAAAGTGAGTGGTGCTTGTTTGGTGCTGCACTGGTACACTGGCGGTCGCGCCCACAATGCCCAGGCCGGTGAGGACTTGGTCGAACTCGGCGAGCTGGCAGGCTAAGGTTGGCACGGCCTGACTGTCAGGCTGGTTGATGAGCGCTGTGATGAAACTGTACGTCAAAATAGCCAGGTGCTGCGCGATTGCCGGCAGATGAGCCAGTTTGACGCCGCGGCGGTTGAGGTCACGCTGATAAAGGGCGGCGATGTGCTGGATCGCCACCCGCGTGAAGCTGACCTCCACCGTGTCGATTTTGCTCAGCAGCCGCGCGTGGCAGAGCAGCGCTGGGTCCTCACCATCAGGGGCAACCATTGCGGGCAGATGACACTGCCCCAAAAACAGGGCCGTCAGCTGGGTGGTGGTGGCCTGAATCAGCGCGCTGGCCAGCGCAAACTTGTCCTGATAGTGATTGTCAAAGGTCGTTTGCCCAATTTCCGCGCGGCTGGCCAGTTGGCACACGGTGGTGGCGCCGAAGGACTCCTCGCACAGCAGTGCATAAAAGGCGGTCGTAATGGCCCGCCGAGTTTTGCGGACTCTCAGATCATTTGGATTTAACACATTATCTTCTCCTCACGCAGACGATTCGACTCTGGCGAAGTGAGTTAGGTTCCGACTGCATTGTAGTCGGGTGCCTTTTTGGGATACAAGCATTTGCACCCGGGTTGTGGGCACTCAAGGCGCGCTTGCCCCGAAACGGTCAGCTGGGTTCAAACCGCCACCAACTCCTGGCGGGGCGCGCTTATACTACCGGTGTTTAGAGTATTGAAAATGGTGAATACTCTGACGATGTGTGTTGACCAATTATTGTGTGACATTCATTAGGGAGGGTAATCGAAATGAAGAAGACATTATTTGTGACTGCTGCGGTCGTGGCAATGACGGTAGCTGGTGCGCTGACCGGCGCCCAAACCGTTGCGGCGGGCTCTGCCTCTGGGTCGACCAACGCAGAGTTTACCGTGGATGCCGGTAGCGGTGGCACCGACGGCGGGGATCACGGCACGGACGGGGATGAAAACCTGATTCTCAACAAAATTCCAGATCTGCATTTTATGCTCAACGGGGCCAATCCGAAAGTCGGTGACATCATTGCAGGGACTACGTTGAGGTATGCCGATGGCGTGACGAAACAGACTGGCGACAAGGCCGAAGTCCAAGATGGGAGCATCGAAGTTCTGGACTATCGCGGCACCAACGCCGGTTGGAAACTGTCCGCCAAGGTCGGCAAACCAACAAATGGTACTACCACGCTGGAGGGCACGTTGACGCTGGCTGCAGCGATTTCCAAATTCACCAATGTGGGTGCGACAGGGACTGTTGGCGGCGCCATGACAGCTGGCGGTGACAACGTCCAGATATGGCAAGCAAAGGCCGCTGTTGCGGGGACTGACGCAGACCATCCTGCGACTCCTGGTGAAGGGACCGGTGCCAACGATGCGACTGTCGGTGCTGGTACGTCATTTAAGCTCACACCAAACGCTAGCGCCACCACTGGTCAGTACGATGCGCTTGTCACCTGGACGCTGGCTGGCACACCTGAGATGAACTAAATCTCTGTGCGCGCCACCATGACGGCCAAGGATTTGCCTTGGTCGTTTTGCTTATAGATTGGGGGGACAGGCGTGAAGGTGCGGAAATGGTTAATAGGCGTGATCCTGATCGCCGGCAGTTTTTGGCTGCAAACCGGGCGCGTGGTTCAGGCGGAAGGCGCGAGCTTTTCGGTGGCGCCGCAGATTCCTGAGAATCAGCGCTCGGCGGTCTCGAATTACTATGATCTGGTGGTGAAGCCAGGGACGACGCAAAATCTGACGCTGGCCGTCACCAACCGGACGGCGGAAGTGCGGCACGTGCGCCTGAGTGTGACCGACGCATGGTCGCAGTCGAATGGGCAGGTCAGTTACGGCCCCGGTGCGCCGGCGGACGACTCGGCCGAGTATCGCCTGACCGAATTGGCCCCACCGCCGATAACGCTGACCCTGGCGCCCAAGGAAGTCAAAACTGTCACGGTCCCGCTCAGGATTCCCCAAGCCGGGTTCCGCGGTGCCCTGCTGGGTGCGCTGTATCTGGTGGACAATGAGCGCTCGGGCGGCGAAGATAGCGGCGGCGTGGCGATCCAAAACCGGTTTGCGACGGTGGTGGGCGTGCAGCTGCAAACCTCGACTGGCGCAATCAATAATATCGTGCCGCATTTGAAATTATTGGGGGTCGGGGCCGGTGTGCACGACAACCAGCCGTGCGTCTTAGCGACGCTGCAAAATGACCGGCCCACCTATTGGGGCAAAATGCGGTTGAAGGCGACGGTCACCAAGCGCGACCAAAAAGCCGTCGTGATGCAGCGCGAGGCGGCTAATTACGCGGTCGCGCCGAACTCCCACTTCAATTTTGCGGTGACCAATCAGCAGGCGCTGGACCCCGGTGACTACACCCTGAATCTGGCGGTGACCGGGCCGCACGGGCAGTGGCAGTTCCGCCGCAATTTTTCCATTCTGGTCGGTGAGGCGGAGAGCATCAACAAGGAGGTCGGCCTCAAGCGGCGGTTCGTCATGCCGTGGTGGGGTTGGGTGCTGATCGGCCTCGCGCTTCTGTTAGTGGTCGCGGCTTGCTGGTGGGTGCTGCACCGGCCGAGCAGGTCGCTGCTTCGCGAAAGGAGGGAGGCATGATGCGCCGACTACGCATTGGGTTGATCGTGCTCGTACTGGCGGTGATCGCCGCGCCGGCTTCAATGGTGAGTGCAAGCACCGCATCGGGGGCAACCGTTGCCGAGTTTGTGGTGACCGGGAAAAGGCCCCCACCGCAGGAGCCGGCGCCCCCTCCAGTTGTGGACTATTCTCCGCATGACCTGTTGCCTGGCACCGGTGACATGCGGCAGTTGCCAAACACTGGTGATCGGACCAATCACTGGCTCGTGATTCTTGGCGGAGTTGTGATCGGCAGTTTGGGCCTGACAGTGATGGTGAGGAGGGATGATCGTGAAGCATAAAGGTTTTGCGTTCATCTCTATCATTATTGCGGGTGCCCTGGCTATCGGCAGTCAGACCGCCGTGGTTAAGGCCGCGCCCGCGGTAGATTACCTGCCTTGGCTGACCGGCTCATACCCAGAACCGATTGACCCCGCCACAGGGCTTCCGGCCTTTGTCCCGTTTGAAGAGGTGATGAGCCCCCTTACTGGGACGAAGGACTCCAGCAAAGTCCTGACAAATGGAGATGGGAACCACGTCGCCGTGCAGGTGACTGACGGGCCGACCCAAAGTGGCTCAATCTGGAGCATTTACACGCTGGATCTGACCAAGAGCTTCGATGCACGAATGAATCTTTACTTTAATAACGGCACAGATTTAGGCGACGGCATGGCGCTCGTCATGAGCGGCACCAAACCAACCCAGGTCTACGGCATTGGCTCGGCGCTTGGCATCTGGCGGTCTCAGCTTAGAGATGGCTCGAAAACAGACGCGCTGCCCAAGAGCTTTGCCATTGCCTTTGATACCACGGATAATCACGATCGCCAGGACCATAACGTCGTCCAAAAGAAGGCGGGCCAGTACGTTGGTTGGGGCTATCCCGCGCAGCCTAACCAGTCGGCCAAAGGGTTAGGGAAGTTAGACACCGGGCTCGAAGACTTGCCGATTCAGTGGGCCTCGGGCAACAGCTATGGCAATCCGGGGTTGGGCGGTTACCAAGCGCTCGACAATGCAATGACTGACGGCACATGGCACCCGCTGCACATTCATTGGGAGGCAACAGGTGACGGTGGCGGCACGTTCTCGTTTCACTTCGCTGTCGGCAGCGAGGTAGTTGACAAGTCACTGACTTGGGATAACGCAGATGTCTCTCGGTACTTCGGCGGCACAACCGTATACTGGGGCTTCACTGGGACGACTGGGGCGTACGTTGAAGATGCAGTGGTCGCTTTTCAAAGCATTCCCGGGGTGCTGGATAACAGTATGACGGTCGATGTGGCTCAAGGCACTGTGTATCCGCGCACGACATTAAGTCAGAATTACACCATTACTTACGATCCCAACGGCAGCCTTCAGGCCTGGCCGCAGCCGAGCAATGGGCAGCAGAGTTCCTTGTACGCCCAGCTGCTAACTGGCAGCCACTACGGGTTTGTGATGGCCGATGATGGCAACGTTCACCTTGACTTGGGTGGCGGGCAGGGGTTGTTAGCTGAGGCCATAGCCGGTGAGAAACCCCGCGATATGACCGATCGGGCCGGTAACCCGGTGAGGGTCGTGAATAAAATTGCGCTGGATAACATACCGCCTTTTCCCAAAAACACGACGGTGCAGGAACTTAAGTTCAGTGCCCCAATCATTGCGACCGATGTAGGTGGTGCTGAAACAGTCTCCGCTGGTACCGTAATTGGTAATAACGGCCAGGCAACGACAAACGTCTCGCTGCCTGCGGTGGTACCGGAGCCTTTGGCCCTCGACTCGGTGCCAAGTTTTACTTTTGGCGAAGGCAGCGCACCGAAAATTACGGTGGGTGAGCTGATCGATGGCCTGAACGCCAAGCTGGGCACTGCCTCGGGGAACATTTCTGCCGCGATTCCTGAAGGCGCGACCAACCGCCTGACCGCCAAAATGGCCCCGTTTCAGCTAGGACCAGGCTACCAGGCCGGCAGTGCGCACCTGACTTTTAAGTACAACGGGGCCATTCGCACGCTGACTGACGACAACAGTGAGACCGAGCTCTTTAATGTGACCGGCAGTCAGTTGCCTGAAGGCGCCGTTTTACAGCCGACTTTGACAATCGCGCCATATCCACACGCGACCGTCGGCCAGCACAGCACCACGATTGAGTGGACCCTGACGTCCACACCTGTAATGAAGTAAACAGGACGCAGAAAAGGCAATCGACGCCGGTCGATTGCCTTAATTGTTGAGCTTTGACGATTTAGATGCGGCTCAAATACCGCTTCAAGAAGTCCTGAGTGGCCTGCTCTTGCGGATGGCCGAAGAGTTCGTCCGGCGTGCCGGTTTCTGCGATGACGCCTTCGTGCATGAAGACGACCTTGTCGGAGACGTCGCGGGCAAAGGCCATTTCGTGGGTGACGATGATCATCGTCAGGCCGGTGTGGGCCAGGGCGGTCATGGCGTTCAGAACGTCATCGACCATTTCGGGATCAAGCGCCGAGGTCGGCTCATCGAACAGCAGGACCTCGGGATCCATGGCCTCGGCGCGGGCAATCGCCACCCGCTGCTGCTGGCCGCCGGAAAGCTGGGCCGGCTTGGCGTTGACGAACGGGTCCATGCCGACACTGTTCAGCAGCTCCAGGGCGTGCTTTTTCGCCTCATCGGCGCCGCGGCGCAGGACGGTTTGCTGACCGACCATGACGTTTTGCAGCACGGATAGGTTGTTGAACAAGTTGAACGACTGGAACACCATGCCAACATGGGCGCGGTAAAGCGGCAGGTTAAAGTCATCGGTTAGGATGCTTTTGCCGTGGAACAAAATGTCGCCGTCCGTCGGCGTTTCGAGCAGGTTAATGTTGCGCAGCAGGGTCGACTTCCCGGAGCCCGAGCGGCCGATGATCGACACCACCTGGCCCTTGTCGACTGACAGGTTGATATCCTTCAAGACCTCGTGATTGCCGAAGGACTTTTTCAAATTACGTACTTCAATGATGGGTTCTGACATGTTTACGTCCTCCTTACTTGATCTTTGGGGTGTCAACCTGCATCTGGTTGGTCATCAGGTCGTAATCCTTGGGCCCGTCCATACGCTTTTCAACCAGTCTGAACAGCCGGCTGATGGTGAAGGTGAGCAGCAGGTAGATGCCGGCGACGACCAGGTAGGTGTGGAAGAACTGGAAGTTCTGGCCAGCGACGGTTTCGGCGCTGAAGAACAGTTCGGAAACCGAGATGACGGACAGCACCGACGTATCCTTGATGTTGACGATGAATTCGTTGGTGACGGCCGGCAGGGAATTGCGGATCGCCTGCGGCAGGATGACCTTGGTCATGGTCTGCCAGTGGGTCATGCCCAGCGCATGGGCGGCCTCGAACTGGCCGGAATCGACGGAGGTGATGCCCCCGCGGATGATTTCGGAGATGTAGGCCCCGGTATTAATGGAGACAATGAACAAGGCGGCCACGGTGCGGTCCATGTTGACGTGGAAGGCGAGGGCGGCGCCGTAGTAGACGACGGCGGCCTGCACGATCATTGGCGTACCCCGGAAGACTTCAATGTAGACGGCGAGCAGCCAGTTGCCGATGGCGCGCAGACCGCGCTTGCCGCGGCTCTTCGGTACCGGGGTGGTGCGGGCAATGCCGACGAGCAGGCCGATCAAAAAGCCCACAACGGTGCCAATCAGGGAGATGAACAGCGTCATGCCGGTCCCGCGCAGCAGCATCGGGCCGTACTGCTTGAGCAGGGCGAGGAACCAGTTGCCTTGGCTGGTGGTCGACGGCTGGTTAGCCACGGCCTCGTTCATGAGCTGGTCGCGCTGCTTTTGAGAGATCTTGGCTAGTTCGGCGTTGATCTTGGCCTTGTCCGGGTCGTTCTTGCGGACCCCAATCGCCAGGTCGACGTCTTCAGGATTGGTCTTGAAGCCGTTCGTCTTGGAAAAGCGCAGGTAGGTCAGATCAGGGTTCGCGTTTTCCGCCGTGATCCCTTCAGGAACTTCGGAAACGTACCCGTCGATGGTGCCGGATTCCAGCGCCACGCGCATCGCCGGGAAGTTATCCATGGCTGGTTCCTTGATGACGCCCTTCATCTGCTTGATGGCTTGATAATGGAAGGTCGACAGTTGCGCCGTGATTTTGGCGTTTTTGAAATCATTGATGCTCTTGGCCTTGGCGTACTTGCTGTCGCGGCGCACCACGACGGTCAGTTTGCTGGCGTAGTAGGTATTGGTAAAATCGATGGTTTTGCGGCGCTCAGGCGTCGGGCTCATGCCGGCAATGATGGCGTCGATCTTGCCAGACGTCAATGCCGGCGGCAGACCGTTCCAGGATGTCTTGACGACGACGACCTTTTTATTCAAGGCCTTGGCGACCTTTTTGGCCATCTGCACGTCATACCCGTTGGCGTAGTCCGAGCTGCCCTGGATCTTGACGGCGCCGTTGGCAGCCGTGTTTTGGGTCCAGTTGAACGGTGCGTAGCCGGCCTCCATGCCGACCTTGAATGTGCCTTTGGTGGCCGCACCGACGTGCTGCGTCGTCCCCGAGGCGATGCCCGCCGCCATGGCGAGCAGTGCGAGTCCGCTGACAAGGCGGCCCCAGAAATGCTTCTTCATCATTAAAAACTCCCTTCGTGTTGTCCCAAGTTGACTTGGTGAACCACGCGGGAAATAGAGAAGTAAAAAGGTCGGCCTATATGTGAAATAGGCCGACCGATGATTTCAGTGGTTAAACCAGAATCATAGCGCTCCGAAGCTAGGCTTCGACAGTCCAGCGGGTTTCCCCAAACTGGCCCAACGCATCTTGCCCCTGTGGCAGGATGCGTTTCGGCGGATTCGCTTACGGCTGATTCAACGTGACAGGCACTCCTCAGCGTTCGTCGTTTCCGCGACCTCTATTTCTTAGTGGTAAATTCAGTTGTCGTTTGCCAGTTTATGCGTCTGAAAACGCCGTGTCAAGGCGACTTGCCAAGATAACGATTTCACCCACTGGTCTTAGATGCTAAATGTCACACTCGGTGAGCCCATGGTGCTGGGCACAGGCGGCAAGCGCGGCAGGCTTCTGTCACATTTTCTCGAGGCGCGGTCGCGGTTTCTATGAATTATTTTACTAACTAAAGGTTTATTCTTCCATTAGAATGTTGCTCGCAACCGGCCGGTTGGGCGACCTAGCCCTAGGGAAAGCAGAGGCTGGTACCCGTTTCAGAGCAGAATGGTCCGGCTCGCGGCCTTAGCCAAATTTAATCATAAAAATTTTTGAGCCTAGAGCCTTAGAAAAAAGTGGGCTTTCATGAAAACGATTGTTTTTTCGCAGGGGTAAACCTTTGCAATCGCAACCATTTTTGTGCATACTAACTGTCGGACATGTGACACGTCACCCTAGGTTTGACCTAAATCCGAATGGTGGCGCTATCATGTCTAAATACATATAGGAGGCGACAAACAATGGTCGGAATCATCCTTGCTAGCCACGGCGATTTTGCCAAAGGCATTATGCAATCAGGTCAGATGATCTTCGGTGAGCAGAAGAATGTTGAAGCAGTGACATTCCAGCCCAACGAGGGTCCAGACGACTTGAAAGCACACCTCGAGGAAGCCATTGCGAAGCTCGACTCAGATGATCAGGTCCTGTTCCTTATCGATTTGTGGGGCGGCTCTCCGTTCAACCAGTCTAACGGGTTGTTCGAAGCACACAAAGATAAGTGGGCCATCGTCACTGGGCTGAACTTACCAATGCTGATTGAGGCATACGGTTCCCGTTTGTCCATGGATTCAGCGCACGATATTGCGGCGCACATTATTGAGTCAGGTAAAGACGGTATCAAAGTCAAGCCTGAAGAACTGGCACCAAAGGCGGCTCCTGCTGCAGCACCAACGCAGCACGTCAGCGGCGGTAAGCCAGGGAAGATGAGTTACGTTCTGGCTCGGATCGACTCTCGTCTGCTTCACGGGCAAGTTGCGACGGCTTGGAGCAAAGAGACCAAGCCGACGCGGATCATTGTTGTATCGGACGGTGTCGCACACGACAAGCTGCGTAAACAGCTGATCACCGAAGCGGCCCCATCAGGTGTTAAGGCTCACGTCATTCCAATTGATCAGATGATCAAGATCGCCAAAGACGACAAGCACTTCGGCGGCGAAAAAGCGTTGCTATTATTCGAAACACCGGAAGACGCGAAAAAAGCCATTGACGGCGGCGTGCCGCTGAAGGAACTGAACGTTGGTTCCATGGCGCACTCAGTCGGCAAGGTTCAGCCGAACAAGGTTCTGGCCTTTGACCAGACCGACATCGACACGTTCAGGGACTTGGAAAAGGAAGGCGTCACCTTCGATGTTCGGAAGGTCCCAACCGACAGCAAGGACAACATGGACGCGATCCTCAAGAAGGCGCAAGACGCGCTGGATGCACAGAACAAGTAGCAATAGATTATATTCCTAATTAAATTTAAGGAGGATATTCACATGGATTTGAACTTTCTTCAAATCATCGGGGTCCTCATCGTGGCGTTCCTGGCAGGGATGGAAGGGGTTCTTGATGAATTCGAATTCCATATGCCAGTTGTAGCGTGCACGCTGATTGGGCTGGTCACTGGCCAGCTGCTTCCTTGCCTGATTTTGGGCGGGACCTTGCAGATGATTGCCCTTGGCTGGGCGAACGTTGGTGCCGCGATTGCGCCTGACGCTGCCTTGGCCTCAGTTGCTTCTGCTATTATTCTGGTTCTTGGCGGTCAGGGCCGCGCCGGAGTTAACTCCGCGATCGCCCTTGCGGTTCCGCTGGCGGTTGCCGGCCTGCTGCTGACCACCCTGGTTCGTACCATTGCCACCGCGGTTGTCCACCTGATGGACCACGCGGCCGAAGAAGGCAGCTTCAAGATGCTGGACTTCTGGCAGTACGTTGCCATTGCTTTGCAGGGTCTGCGTATCGCGATCCCTGCCGGCTTGATCCTGGCTGTTGGTGCCGGTCCTGTTCGTTCCCTGCTTGGCCTTATGCCTAAGTGGTTGACGGATGGCCTGGGCATCGGTGGTGGCATGGTCGTTGCCGTTGGGTACGCCATGGTTTTGAACATGATGGCGACCCGCGAAGTATGGCCATTCTTCATCATCGGTTTCGTTTTGGCAACCATTTCTCAGTTGACCCTGATCGGCCTTGGCGCGATCGGTGTGTCCCTGGCGCTGATCTACCTGACCCTGTCCAAGATGGGCGGCTCTTCTAGCAGCAATGGTGGCTCTTCTGACAACAATGGTGGCTCCGGCGATCCAGTCGGCGACATCATCGACAACTATTAGAGAAGGAGGTAGAAAAATATGGCTGATACAGCTGAAGTACAAGCAAGTTTGGCTGAACACAAGTACAGTTTGACGAAAGCTGACCGGATGAAGGTTTGCTGGCGTTCTACCTTCCTTCAGGGTTCATGGAACTACGAACGTATGCAAAACGGTGGCTGGTGCTACTCCTTGGTTCCTGCCATCAAGAAGCTCTACACGAAGAAGGACGACCAGATCGCCGCTTTGAAGCGGCACATGGAGTTCTTCAACACTCACCCGTACCTGGCTTCACCGGTTATCGGTGTGGTCCTGGCACTGGAAGAGGAACGTGCTAACGGCGCCCCAATCGATGACGTTGCCATCCAGGGCGTTAAGGTCGGCATGATGGGTCCTCTGGCCGGTGTCGGCGACCCAGTCTTCTGGTTCACCGCTCGTCCTATCCTTGGTGGTCTGGCTGCGTCCTTGGCGCTGGCTGGGAACATCATGGGCCCAATCATTTTCTTCGTCGTTTGGAACCTGATGCGTGTGGCCTTCATGTGGTACACTCAGGAATTCGGCTACAAGGCCGGGTCACGGATCGCGGACGACATGTCCGGTTCGCTGCTGCAGGATGTTACCAAGGGTGCTTCGATCCTGGGTATGTTCATCCTGGGTTCTCTGATTAACCGTTGGGTCACAGTTAAGTTCACCCCAGTGGTTTCCACGATCACCCAGCAAAAGGGTGCTTACATCGAATGGTCGAAGCTGCCAAAGGGTGCTGCCGGCATCAAGCAGGCGCTGACTGACCAAGCAAACGGGTTGGCGCTTGACAAGATGAAGGTCACCACGCTGCAGAACAACTTGGATCAGCTGATTCCAGGGCTGGCAGCGCTGCTGCTGACACTGCTTTGCATGTGGCTCCTCAAGAAGAAGGTTTCCCCGATTATCGTTATCCTGGGCCTCTTCGTTGTTGGTATTGTGTTCCATGTCTGGGGTCTCATGTAAGTTCAGACCTCTTGGCCTCGGGGCGGCTGCTCCGAGGCTTTTCTTTTTGATGCGAGCTCCGCGGGTTCGCGGCGTATAATAGACAGTAAAGTGGTAAAAGAGGGATATCGATGCAACAACCAGTGAAGTCAATCAATACAAAAGTCGACTTGACCGTCGATGCCACATCCTACATGGGCATTGCCGATTACGGCAAAATGATGATCGGCGATCGCGGTCTCGAATGGTACGCCGACAAAAACGTCCAGAAGTACATCCAGATTCCTTGGGGTGAGGTGACGTTCGTTGAGGTCACGGTGATGTTTAAAGGCAAGTACATTCCCCGCTTTACCGTTCACACCAAAACCAGCAGCAGCTTCCCGTTTGCCACCCGTGATCCCAAGCGCACGCTGCGCGCGATCCGCGTTTATGTGGACCCGAAGAACTTGGTGCAGTCGCGGACCTTTCTCAAGATTCTCGGCGGCTACCTGCGCAACATCAAGGCCCGGTATTTTTCCAAAGATAAACAGGCCAAAGATTAGGTTTTGCTGAGCCCCTGCCCGTCGCGGCAGGGGCTTTTTGCTGTCTGACAGTGCCAGTAATTACCCGGGAAATAGTTAAGATAACAGAAGTGAAAGGTGGTTGGCCCGAACCGGGTGATAGACTGGATAAAGACTGTAGTGGAAGAGGTGGCCAAAGTGGCGGCAACGATTCTTTTGGTGGAAGACGAGGCGGGGCTGATCTCGTACCTGGATTCTGAATTACATTTTGAAGGTTACACGGTCCTGACCGCCCAGGACGGGCAGGTGGCGTGGGACACCTGGCAGGCTAAGCAGGCGGCGATCGGCCTGATCCTGTTGGACTGGATGATCCCCAAGCTCGACGGCCTTGAGGTCATGCGGCGCGTCCGTAAAACCTCGGACGTGCCGATCATGATGATGACAGCGCGCGATTACGTCGGCGATAAGGTGGCCGGGTTAGATAACGGGGCGGATGATTACATCACCAAGCCGTTTGAAATTGAGGAGCTGCTCGCCCGCATTCGGGTGCTGATTCGCCGCGGGCAAAAACTGGTGCCGGCTACTTACACAGCCGGCGATTTGGTGCTCGATACCAAGGCGCGTCAAGTGCGCCGCGCCGGTCAGCTGGCCCAACTGACGCAGAGGGAGTATGACCTGCTGCTGGTGCTGATGCAGCACCGCGGTGAGGTCTGCTCGCGCGATCAGCTACTCGATGCGGTGTGGGGCACGGAATTTGACGGCCAGGCCAACATCGTGGACGTGTACGTCCGTTACCTGCGGCAAAAGCTGGAGCGTCCTGGAGAACTGGCGCTGATCCAAACCGTGCGCGGGGTCGGCTACATGCTCGAAGAGGCGGCGGACAATGCCAAATAGGAGCAGCAGCGCCGCCCGGATGGCGCGCGCCTACAACGGGCTGATCATTGCCTTGATGGTGATGATCTTCGTGTCGGTGATCAGCGTAGTTGGTGGGCGCCTGATTAAGAACAAGCGCGATGATGCCGTACAGGTGATGACAACGCTGCGGCACACGTTTGCCAACCACGAGCCCGACTGGGACTACTGGCGCGACAACGCACCGCTGAACACGCGGCTGACCTTTGTCCGCGTGCGGGTCCGCCAACCGGATGGCCAGGTCACGGATTACTACACGCGGCACACCAAGGATTTTCTTGAGGATAACTTCAGCACCTGGCCGCTGTTCTCCAACGTCCAATATCAGCGCGGCCAGGGCGTTTACTACCATGTCCGCAAGGTGGTCGATCAAAGCGGCTGGCGAACGACGTATTCGGTGTGGCTCAGCTTGAATAACATGATCGAGATCTTCAAACTGATCCTGTTGATGACGCTGTTGGTCACGGCCGTTGGGGTGATCCTCGGGACGCTGGGGACCAAGTGGCTGGCTAAGCGGCTCAACCGCCCGCTGGTGGCGCTGACGCAGGCGACCAAGCAGATCACGGACCAGCCGGATTCAAACTATCATGAACGATTGCCGGTGCCGGCCGCGCCACAGGAAGTGCGTGAGCTGTCGCAGGAGTTCAATCGCCTGCTGCACTCACTGAATGAGCAGGTGATCCGGGATAATCAGTTTGTCTCCGACGCGTCGCACGAGTTGCGCACGCCGCTGACGGCGATCCGCGGTCACGTCGCGTTGCTGCGGCGGCACGGTACAGAGCACCCAGAGCTGATTCCCGACTCGCTAGCGGTGATCGATGACGAGTCGATGAAAATGCAGAAACTGATCGAAAGCCTGCTGGCGCTGTCGCGCATGGATCACGCCGAGGTCCAGGTGGCGGCGTTTGACGCTGCGGGGTTGGCCCGCCGGGTGGTCAGCCGCTTCCAGCCGCAAAGTAAACAAAAGCTTAAAGCCGTGATGCCGGCGCAGCTTGAAGTCTTGGCCAACGCCGAAAGCGTGGAGCACGCCCTGCTGTCATTGTTATCCAATGCCAATAAATATGTGCCGGCTAACACTATTGTCACGATCAGTGGCCAAAAAGTAGCCGATCACGTGGAAGTCAGTGTCGCGGACCTTGGCCCCGGCATTCCGGACAGTGAAAAAGCGCGCGTTTTTGACCGCTTCTTCCGCCTAGATGAATCCCGGTCTAAAGCCATTTCCGGCACTGGTCTGGGGCTGGCCATCACGCGTCGACTGATCACGCTCAGCGGCGGGTCGATCCGGGTGGTGGATAATCAGCCGCGCGGCAGCCGGTTTATTATTAAGTTAAAAGCACCGGATTCTGAAAGTCTTTAATGTGACCTTTAGAAACCGCTCCTGACCAAATAAGCAACGTCCACTACACTGTGGTCGTTGCTTATTTTTTTATGCCAAGGAGTCTTCCCAATGAAAACATTCTTTGCGCGGCCCGGCGTCCGCTTTGTGTTAAAGACGTTATTTTACGCCGTGGTGCTGCTGACGCTGGTGTACCTGTACAGCTATCGCGGTGTTGCCAGCGGCCACTTTATCTATAACGAGTTCTAGGAGGCAAAACATGAAATCTCTGATCGAAATTATCGATGAGATCGCCACTTCCCATCCTGACTGGCCTGCAGTCAACACCCTGGGCGAGTTGAAAACGTATGGGGATCTGAAGGCGGCATCGGACGGGATCGCGGCGGCGCTACAGGCCCGCAAGCTGCCGGCCAAGGCCCCGCTGATGGTCTACTGTGATCAAAGTTTTGCGGCGATCGCGACCTTTTTGGGCTGCGTGAAGGCCGGTCATGCCTATATCCCGGTTGACAGCCATTCGCCGAACGACCGTCTGACCATGATCGAGGAAATCGCGCACCCGGCGCTGGTGCTCGCGACGATTCCGTTGCCGCTTGAGCTGCAGACCACGACCGTTAAGGCGGCTCAACTCAGTCAGATGATGACCATGGCACCAGTGAAAAATGCGGACCTGGCGGCTGACGACAATTTTTACATCATCTTTACCAGCGGCACGACCGGGCAGCCGAAAGGGGTGCAGATCTCGCACGCCAACCTGATCTCGTTTGTCTCGTGGATGGCGAGCTTCAAGCTGCCGCGGCGGCCGCGGATGCTGGCCCAGGCCCCATTTTCATTCGACCTGTCGGTAATGTCGCTGTACCCGACGCTCACCTCTGGCGGCTGTTTACAGATCCTGCCAAAAGAACAAACCGATGACTTGAAGACCCTGTTTGAAACGTTGCCGCATGTTCCGGTTGACGTGTGGGTCTCCACGCCCAGCTTTGTCGATATTTGCCTCTTGTCGCCGCTGTTTGACGCGACCAGTTATCCTGCGCTTAAGCAGTTCTACTTCTGCGGCGAGGAGCTGACCCACGCCACTGCCACCAAGCTTCGCCAGCGCTTCCCGCAGGCTAAAATTTACAACACTTATGGACCGACCGAGGCCACTGTGGCGGTCACCGCGGTGCAGATCACCGATTCGGTGCTGGCCGACTACCCGCGCCTGCCGATCGGCTACGCCAAGCCCGACACCACGATGACACTGGTGCCCGGCACGGTGCGCGTCGAGGATGATCAGCAGGTCGGTGAGCTGGAAATCATCGGGCCCAGCGTGTCCAAGGGCTACCTGAACCGGCCGGAGAAAACTGCGGCGGCGTTCACTGAAGAGCATGGCATGCGCGGATACCGCACTGGTGATTTGGGGATCATTGCCGAAGACGGCCTGATTTTTTACCGGGGCCGAACCGATTTTCAGATCAAACTCAACGGCTACCGCATCGAGCTGGAGGAAGTCGATCATTACCTCAATCAGGCGCCGATGATCCATCAGGCCGTTGCCGTGCCGAAGTACAACGCCGAACACAAGGTCCAGCAAATGCTGGCTTACGTTGTCCCGGAGCAAGGGGAAGAAGGCGGCTTGGCGTTGACCAAGAAAATCCGCACGCACCTGCAGCAGGTGATGATGCCTTACATGATCCCGCAACGGTTCATCTACAAGGACAGTCTGCCGCTGACGCAAAACGGTAAGGTCGCAGTCAAGGCGCTCATCAGTGAGGTCAATGCCTAATGCTGAACCTACAACCGTACGCGGACCCGCAGTACTTCCTGCTTCTGATGCTGGGGTTGCTCCCGGTTATGATCGGGTTGTACCACGGGCGCCGCTTCAAAACTTATGAAACGCTGATTTCACTCCTGTTCATCATTCTGATGTTCACCGGCGCCAAGTGGCAGCAAGGTCTGGCGCTGATCGGGTACATTTTTTGGCAGCTAGTCATCGTGTTCAGCTACCTGCGCTACCGCAAGCACCACAACCAAACCGGCGTGTTTGTGCTGACGGTCCTGTTGAGCATTTTGCCGCTCGTGGTGGTGAAGGTGACACCGGCTGTGGCGCTGCACCCATCGCTGCTGGGCTTCCTGGGGATCTCATATCTGACCTTCAAGGCGGTGCAGGTGATTATGGAGCTGCGCGACGGGACGATGAAGGACGTGAAGCTGATGCCGTTCTTGCGGTTCATGCTGTTCATGCCCGTCATTTCCAGCGGTCCAATCGACCGTTACCGCCGCTTCCAAAAAGACTATGACAATGTACCCAAGCGCGACTTGTACTTGAGCATGCTGAGCCGGGCAGTCTGGTACCTGTTTTTGGGCTTCTTCTACAAGTACATGCTCGGCTACCTGTTCGGCACGGTGCTGCTGCCGCGCATCGAGTTTTCGGCGCTGGCCGCGCGGCACATGTACTGGCTGGGCCTGAGCCCGGCGCTGATCGGCGTCGCGTTTGTTTATTCGATGTACCTATTCTTCGATTTTGCCGGCTACTCGCTGTTCGCTGTCGCTACCAGTTTGGTGATGGGCATCGACACCCCAATGAACTTCAACCGGCCGTTTCAGGCGCACAACATCAAGGATTTTTGGAATCGCTGGCACATGACACTGTCTTTTTGGTTCCGCGACTTCATCTTCATGCGGGTCACATTCTTCATCATGAAGCACAAGCTGATCAAAAACCCGATCCGGGTCTCCCAGGTCGCCTACCTGATCAACTTCCTGATCATGGGTTTCTGGCACGGGGTGACTTGGTACTACATCGTTTATGGGCTGTTTCACGCCTGCGCGATCATCATCAACGACATCTGGTTGCGCTTCAAGAAAAAACATCGCAAACAGCTGCCGCACAATCGCTGGACTGAAGCATTGGCCATCGCGACCACCTTCTGCGTCGTCTGCTTCAGCTTCCTGATCTTTTCAGGTTTTCTAAACACGCTATGGTTTAAGTAAGGCTGCGAAGTCGAGCGAACTTAGCCCGACTGAGCGCGACTAGGTCCGCTAATTTTTTTCAAACCAAAGGAGAAAATACTCATGGATAAAAAAGCAACAGTACTGTCAATTCTGAACGACCTCACCGGTGAAGATTTTAGCAACAACCTTGAGGAGGACTTATTTGCCTCAGGGCTGATTGATTCCATGGATACGGTCCAGCTGCTGCTCCAGCTGCAGTCTCAACTGGGGATGGACGTCCCGGTGTCCGAGTTCGACCGCAATCAGTGGAACACGCCGGCCAAGATCATCAAGAAAGCCGAGGACGCGGAATAATGACAAGGCGCCTCTGGCAGATTTTTGGCCCGGTCGTCCTGGCGGCATTGCTGGTGGTCGGTATTTTGCTGGCCCCACTGCCAAACGGTCGGATCAGTAAACCGCGGTTGCAGGCGGATGCCGTCTCCCTGTCGCCGACTGTCCTTGGTGGCGCGCGGGTCAAAGATCAGGCGCTGGCGCAGCATTACGTGCCATTCATGGGCTCATCTGAGCTGGCACGCATGGACCCGTTCCACCCGTCGACGCTGGCGGCCAAGTATCATCGGCCATATCAGCCGCTGCTTTTGGGCAATCCCGGCACTCAGTCACTGACGCATTTTGTGGACGGCCAGTCTGAACTCGCTCAGCTGAAAGGAAAGAAAGTCGTCTTCATTGTGTCGATGCAGTGGTTTACCAGGCAGGGACAGATTCCGGCGGCCTTTGACATGTACTACTCGCCGCTTCAACTTTCCACTTGGCTGCTGCGAGCAAAGGGGAACGTTGCCGACCGGTATGCGGCTCGCCGGCTGCTCAAGATGAATGCCCCGGCCAAAAGCACGCTCGACCGGCAGTCGCTGTACCAAATCGCTGCCGGCCGGCCGGTGAGGGGCTGGGCGCGCCTGGCCCTTCAGGCGCGGCTGCGCATGCTGAACAATGAGGATCAGCTGTTTTCCCGTTTCACGCATTCGACCAACTGGCGAAGGATCAAAGACGGGGAAAAGCAGCTGCCGGCTAAGGATGAGCCGCAACAGCTTGAACAGCTTGCTGGCATAATTGCCAAGAATAAGACTAAGCACAATCGGTTAGGGATTGACGACACCTTCTTCCGCCAGCGCCTTGGGCATGGCAAGCTGGCCTCACTGCGCGGCAGTCAGCGTCATTTCGAGTACCGGTACGGGCCGGAGTACGGTGATTTTGAACTGCTTTTACAGCAGTTTGCGAAAAATCACACGACAGTCCAGTTCATCATTCCACCAATCAACGCCAAGTGGGCAGCTTACACTGGGCTGCCAATGGGGAACTATGAGCAGGCGGTCGCTAAGCTGAAGTACCAGCTCGCCAGTCAAGGTTTCACCCACGTTGAGGACCTGAGCCGAGACGGCGGGCAGCCTTACTTCATGCAGGACACGATCCACTTGGGCTGGCGCGGCTGGCTGGCGGTTGACCAGACCGTTGACCCGTTTTTGACCCAGCGGCAGCCGGCGGAGCATTACCGCCTGAATGATGCCTTTTTTGGCACCACTTGGGCGAACACGACTAATGTGAGGTAATTGGATGAGACGCGCGCAACATCAAAAACGCCACATGCAGAAGGTTCGTTTGCGACTGGTGGTCTTGGCGCTTGCAGCCATCTGCCTGGTCGGTGCGGGATTTGCGCTGGGCCGCGTGACCGCACCAAAGACGGAGAAAGTGCCTGCCCAGGTGAATCGCAGCAACTCCTCCTCCAAGGGTAAACGCGTGAGTGCAAAGGCTGCTTCTGCAGTACCGCGGGCCATTGCGCCCAATATTGAGCGAACCCTGAAAACGAAGCTGCAGGCCCAGAACTTTTCTGGCACGGCGATCGTGATCAAGGACGATAAGCTGGTTGCTTCAGTGAGCCTGGGGCAGGCCAGTGCGAAAAGGCACTTCGCCAACCGTGAGGACACCATGTTTGAAATTGATTCGCTGCAGAAAAGCCTAACCGCTGGCTTAGTGATGCGGCTGATCGACGCAGGCAAACTGAAGCTGACCACGCCGATCGGGGCTTACTACCCGCGCTTCAAGGGCGTGCCACAGCTGACGGTGGGGGCACTGCTGCAAATGCATTCAGGGCTCAAACAGGCCCCGATGGCACCGCCGCACTACCAGTCGGACGCCCAGTTGGTCGATGATGTCTCTAAGCACTTGACCTTCGTCCCTAAGCAGTTCGGGACTTGGGCTTACACACCCGCTAACTATGTCCTATTGGCGGGCATCGTGGAAAAAATCTCCGGGCAGCCGTATGAGACACTTTTCAAACAAGTGTACATCGACCGCCTGCACTTAAAGCAGACCGTGATGGCCTATCGGCTGGCACCGACGATGAACTACGCTTCGGGGTATATTCTTCAAGGCGCCAACCCGTATGCGATACAGCAGCTGACGAGCTCTGACCAGATGCACGCGGAACTAGGCACCGGACAGGTGTACATGAGTGCGCTGGATTTCTACCGCGCCACCCGCTCTTTGGTCACCGGTACCCTGCTCAAGGCGAGTCGCAAGCAGGTCTATCGTCCCGGGACCCCGAACTTGCTTTACGACGGTGGTTTTTATCAAAATGTGCCCGGCTTTCTGCGAGCCAACGGATCTGGCTATGGGTACATGACCACGATGCAGCTGTCGGTGGATGGCAAAGACGCCGTGGTGATCCTGGGCAACGTGCAAGGCCACGGCCGCACTGCCATCATTGACCTGGCAGGGCAGCTGCGGCAGCAGTTTTTGACCGCAAAATAAAATGAGGACGCTGCGATTGTGCAGGGTCCTCATTTTATTACTCGGTTAGATCAATGGTGTGCCGCGATGATTTGCTTTGCGCGGGCCACTTCCTTCTTGACGTTCGTAACCGCCGTGCCGCCCAGACTAGTGCGACGCTCGACGGCTGCCTCAGAGGTCAGCTCCTGATAAACGTCTTCTTGAATCTGTGGCGCAGCGTCCTGTAGCTCTTTCAGCGGCATGTCCTGCAGGCTCTGGTGCGTTTCGATGCCGTGCAGGACCAGCTTGCCAACGATGCCGTGGGCGGTGCGGAACGGAACCCCTTTGGTCGCCAGGTAGTCCGCCAGTTCGGTGGCGTTGCTGAAGTCGCTCTTGGTCGCGTCGTGCATTTTTTCCTTGTGAACCTTCACGGATTCCAGCATGCCGGCGAAAATGTGCAGGGAGCCGAGAATCGTGTTGTAGGTGTCAAACACCGGCTCTTTATCCTCCTGCATGTCCTTGTTGTAAGCCAGCGGCAGGCTCTTCATCGTGGTGAGCAGGCCCATCAAGGCGCCATACACGCGACCGGTCTTGCCGCGAACCAGCTCGGCAAAGTCGGCGTTCTTCTTCTGCGGCATGATCGAGCTGCCGGTGGCGAAGGTGTCGTCCATTTCGATGTAGTTGAATTCGTATGTGCACCACAGGATCAGCTCTTCGGCCAGCCGGCTCAAGTGCTCCATTAGCATCGCGGCGTTGCTGAGAAATTCCAAGGCAAAATCGCGGTCGGAGACGGCGTCGAGGCTGTTGTGGTACACCTGATAGAACCCGAGCTCATCGGCCACGTACTCGCGGTCGATTGGGAAGGTGGTGCCAGCCAGCGCGGCGGCGCCCAGCGGCAGCATGTCCGTGTGCTTCTGGTTAAATTCGAAGCGCTCGTAGTCGCGCTGCAGCATCTCAAAGTACGCCAGCAGATAGTGCCCGTAAGTGATTGGCTGGGCGTGCTGCATGTGGGTGTAGCCCGGCATGATGGTGTCGGCATTTTCCTCGGCTTTTTCCACCAGCACCGTTTGCAGGTTGGTGATGGCTTCCTTGATTTCTGGCAGGCGGTTTTTCAGCCACAGGTGAAAATCGGTGGCCACCTGATCGTTGCGGGAGCGCGCAGTGTGCAGCTTGCCAGCAACTGGGCCGATCAGGTCGGTCAAAAGGCTTTCCATGTTCAGGTGGATGTCTTCGTTCTCGACGGTGAAGTGCAGCTTGCCGGCCTCGAGGCGCTGCATCAGGACGTTCAGACCGTCTTCGATGGTCTTGGCGTCCTTTGCCGGAATGATGTTTTGCTTGCCGAGCATTTTGACGTGGGCGATGGAGGCGGTCAGGTCTTCTTTAGCCATTTGCTGGTCAAAAGAAATCGACGCGCCGAACTTATCGACCCATTCGGCCGCCTTGGCGGTAAACCGGCCGCCCCAGAGCTTATCGGTCATTACTTATCCTCCGGTTTCTTTGAGTGCACGTGATTGACCTCTTCGTAAACGGTGGCCGGCAGGGTCCAGAGCTTGATGAAGCCGGCTGCGGCCTCTTGGTCGAAGGTATCGGCAGAGGTGTAGGTGGCGAGGTTCTCGTCGTACAGGGAGTTGGTGTCCGACTTGCGGGCTACTGGCACAGCCGAGCCCTTGTACAGCTTCATCTTGACGACGCCGTTGACGACCTTTTGGGTATCGTCAACGAAGGCCATCAAGCTGTCAAACAGTGGGGTGATCCACTTGGCTTCGTAGATCATGTTGGTCAGCTGCTGCTCGATCAGCGGCTTATAGTGGGCGACGTCGCGCTCCAGCGTGAGGTTTTCCATTTCGTGGTGGGCCGCCATGATGACGGCCGCGGCCGGCGCCTCGTAGACTTCGCGCGACTTGATACCGACCATGCGGTTTTCGATTTTGTCGATGCGGCCGATGCCGTTGGCGCCAGCCAGCTTATTCAGGGACTTGATGAGGTCTGAAAGCTTCATTTGCTTGCCATCGATGGCGACGGGGATGCCTTTTTCAAACGTCAGGTCGAGGAATGTCGGCTTGTCCGGGGCCTCTTCTGGGGAAACCGTCATGCCCCAGGCATCATCTGGTGCCTGGTTCCAAGGATTTTCCAAAATGCCGGCTTCATTGGCGCGGCCCCAAAGGTTGGCGTCGATCGAGTATGGGGACTTCTTGCCGATCGGCACCGGCACGTTGTGTTCCTTGGCGTAATCGATTTCTTCCTCGCGAGACCAGTGGAAGTCGCGGATCGGGTCTTCAATTTTTAGCTGCGGATCCAAGGCGTGGATGGCGGCTTCAAAACGGACCTGGTCGTTGCCCTTGCCGGTGGAGCCGTGGGCAATGGCAACGGCGCCGTGCTGGTGGGCGATCTCGACCAGGTGCTTGATGATCAGCGGCCGTGATAGGGCGGAAACCAGCGGGTAGTCGCCTTCATACAAGGCGTTGGCCTTGATGACCGGGGTCACGTACTCATCAGCAAACTCGTCTTGCGCGTCAATCGCGTAGCTCTCGATGGCGCCGACCTGTTTGGCCTTTTTCTGAATGAAGTCCATGTCCGCGTTCGGCTGGCCGACGTTCAAGCAGGCGGCGATCACGTCATAGCCCTTTTCCTGCAGCCACGGAATGGCTACGGAAGTATCCAAGCCGCCAGAATATGCCAACACGATTTTTTCAGTCATAAAAGAATTCCTCCTAAAAGTTTAGTACTCGCTTACATCATAACGCCCCGCGGCTGCCCGCGGGGCGCGTTTGACCATTTAGTTCCAGTTGAAGCTAGTTCATGCGGTGTTCGACGAAGCCCAGCGCCCGGCTGAGGATGAAGGTCATGGCGAAGTAGATCAAGGCCACAATCATGATTGGGAAGAACGGCTCAAACGACGCGCCCTGAACGGTGGTGCCTTCAAACATCAGCTCAGTGGCGCCGATAACGGACAGGACGGACGATTCCTTGATGTCAGTGACAAACTCGTTGCCGAGCGCCGGCCAGATGTTCTTGACGGCCTGCGGCAGGACGACGTAACGAGTGGTTTCCCCGTTGCTCAGACCCAGGCTGCGCGCAGCTTCGGTTTGACCAATCGGCACGGAGTTCAGGCCGGAGCGGATGATTTCGGCAACATACGCGCCGGAGTTGATGCCCATGGCGATCGCGCCGGAAACAAAGGCGGAGAGGTTCAGGCCGAGGACTTGCAGCCCGAAGAAGACGATGAAGGCCTGAACCATCAGCGGTGTGCCGCGAATGAATTCAACATAAACCACGGCGATGGCCTTGAGGATCCACAGGCTGGAGCGGCGCATCAAGGCGAGAATCGTGCCAAGGATGGTCCCGGCGATGACGGTCAGCAGCGCAAACAGTAAGGTGTAAAGGGCGCCTTTGATGAAGAAGCTGCTGTACTTGGACCAGAAGCTGTTGCTCTGGTTCTGCAGCTTGTAAGCTTGGCTCATCCAGCCGGCCCACAGGTGGTCTTTACGCACCTTGTTAATGGTGCCGTTGACCTGGTTGGTCATGGCTGTGTCCCCTTTTGGCAGGGCAACAACGGTCGGGGCTTTCCCAGTGGCGAACTTAGGATCGATGATCTTCAGGCTCGGGGTCTTTTCGACGTAAGCGCCGGCCACAATGTTGGACATGACGCCGGCGTCGATCTTGCCGTACTCAACCTGCGCGATGACGTCGTTGGCTTTTTCCAGCGGCACAATCTTGGCGCCTTGCAGTTCGGCCTTGGCGATTTGTTCCTGCGTGGACTGCTTTTGGGCCCCGACTTTTTTGCCGGAGAAGTCCGCGATGTTCTTGTACTTGGAAGCCTCGTCTTTCTTGACGACCATGATCTGCTTCTCTTCTGTGTAAGACTTGGAGAAGTTGACCTGCTTGGCGCGTTCAGGCGTGGCACTCATGCCGGAGATGACCATGTCGACTTTGCCGGTCTTCAGGGCGCCGATCAAGGCGTCAAAGCCCATTTCCTTGATCTGCAGCTTCACGCCCATATCTTTGGCAATCTGCTTGGCCAGGGAAATATCGGCGCCGACGATGGTATCCGAGCCATCAACGGTGGCGTGGAATTCCAGCGGTGCGTAGTCCGCGGACACGCCCAAAATGACGTAGCCGCGCTGCTTGATTTTTTGCACTGAAGTCGTGCCACTGCCCGCCGCAGCGACCGGCTGGGCGTTAGATGTGGTTAATGCGGTGCCGGCTACCAGCAGCGTCGCCAGCAGACCGATGACCCAACGATAAAGTTTATGCATAAGTGCCAACCCCTCAAACTTGAATTTTTAATGAATATATACCCATTTTAGGAAATATGCAAGCAAAATTGAGAAATATGCAAAATATATTCAACGGGCAATCAGTCTGCCCCGCTTTTGCCCCCTCTCTGCGAAACCGTTATAATGTAGGTAACACGTATACGTTATGGAGGCCAATTATGGCAAAAAAGATCCTAGTGGTCGACGACGAAAAGCCGATCCTGGACATCGTCAAATTCAATCTGAATAAGGAAGGTTACGACGTCGTCACTGCAGAAGACGGTGAAGAAGCGCTGACCAAGGTGAGCGAGGAAAATCCCGACCTCATCATCCTCGATTTGATGCTGCCGAAGATCGACGGGCTGGAAGTGGCGCGCCAGGTGCGCAAGGACCACGACACCCCAATCATCATGCTGACGGCGAAGGACTCCGAAATCGACAAGGTCCTCGGGCTGGAAATGGGCGCGGATGATTACGTCACAAAGCCGTTTTCCAACCGCGAGCTAGTGGCCCGGGTCAAGGCCAACCTGCGCCGCTCCGGCACGCCGGTGCAAGCCGAGGCGCAGGAGCCGGAGAATCAGGAGCTGACCGTCGGCGACCTGACGATTCATCCGGATGCTTACACCGTCACGAAGCGCGGCGAAAAAATCGAGCTGACGCACCGGGAGTTCGAGCTGCTCCATTACTTGGCGCAGCACCTGGGTCAGGTGATGACGCGCGAGCACTTGCTGCAAACAGTTTGGGGCTATGATTACTTCGGCGACGTTCGGACCGTTGATGTGACGGTCCGCCGGCTGCGCGAAAAAATCGAAGACAACCCGTCCCATCCGGAGTGGCTGGTCACGCGGCGCGGCGTTGGGTATTATCTGAAGAACCCGAATGAGGAGTAGGCGTGCAAAGCATATAGCGCTGCGGCGTAATCGTGCTCGGAGCGGCAGCTAACGCATGTCAGCCTGTAACTCGCTTTGCGAGACAGGCTGATCAACGCTCGAGCATCGGGCTAAACCCGCCGCTCCTCGCAACTTGCGTAATCGTGCTCGGCACGACAACGCCCGAGCATCTAGCTACGCTCAGAGCCTCGCCGCAAAGAGCGGCGGCAATGCTCTGAGCTAGGCTAGCTGTCGGGCTAAGACCGTCGTGCCTCACAACTTGGAGATTTACATTGAACAAGAAGATTCGTTTTTTTCAATCGATCAACTTTAAGATCGCGCTGGTGTTTATTCTGCTGCTTTTGGTGACGGTGGAGATCATTGGCGCGTATTTTGTGCGGTCCTTGGAACAACAGAACGTCGATACGTTTAAGACTGCGATCAACCTTGATCCCTATCTGCAGGATAAGGTCGCCACGGATCTGATGAAGTCAGATACCTCAGCCGCCGACGATTCCCTCAAGTCAACGATTTCTCAGGCTGATGTCGCCAACACTGCGACGATTGTGGTCGTCGATGCCAAGGGGACGGTGCGCGCCAATTCCAACATTAATTCCCAAAACGATGTCGGCACCAAGTCCGCCAATAACAGCATTAAAAACGTCCTGTATAGCGGTCAACTGTTCGAAGGCTACGAGTACAGCGATTCGTCCGGGTCGATGTACACCAAGATTATTCCTATCAAAAATCCTAACGCGACCGGGGACGGCAATGCGGTGATTGGCGCGGTGGCCATCACGGCCTCGATGGAGACGGTGTACAACAACATCAATCAAATCGTCCGCATTTTCCTGATTGCCAGCCTGGTCGCCGGCCTTCTCGGGGTGATTATCTCCATTGTCATCTCCCGCGCTATCACGCGGCCCATCGACGAAATGAAAAAGCAGGCCATTCGTATGGCTCGTGGCGACTATTCCGGCCAGGTCCGGATTTACGGGCAGGACGAGCTGGGCCAGCTGGCCGTTGCGGTCAACAACTTGAGTGTCCGGGTCGAAGAAGCCCAGGAAGCCAGCGAGGCCGAGCGGCGGCGGTTGGATTCCGTTTTGGCCCACATGACTGATGGCGTCATCGCCACGGATCGCCGCGGCAATGTCATCATTATCAACGAAACCGCGCTGGAATTTTTGGCGACCAAAAATGAAGACGTGATCGGCGTGTCGATCCTCCGCCTGCTGAACATCGAAAAGGACTACACGCTGCGGGACCTCCTGGAAAACCAGAAGGAGCTGCTCCTGGACTTCACCGAACAGCTCAATCACGAGCTGATCTTGCGCGTCGACTTCAGCCTAATTCAGCGCGAAACCGGGTTCATCTCCGGGATCGTGGCCGTGCTGCACGATGTCACCGAGCAGCAGAAAAACGAACGGGAGCGCCGCGAGTTCGTGTCTAACGTTTCGCACGAACTGCGCACACCGCTGACCTCGATGCGTTCGTACATTGAAGCACTGAACGAAGGGGCCTGGAAGGATCCCAAAATTGCGCCGCAGTTTCTCAAGGTCACCCAAGAGGAAACCGACCGCATGATCCGCATGATCAACGACCTGCTGTCGCTATCACGGATGGATTCCGGCACAGCCAAAATCGAAAAGGAAACCGTCAACCTGAATGAGTTCTTCAACTACATTCTGGACCGCTTTGACATGATGCTGAAAACCGACAACGAATCCGCCGGTGCCGACAATAATCAGGTTGAGCCGCTGAAGACCACGCCGCATAAGCACTACACGCTACGCCGCGAAATTACCAAGCGCGATCTGTGGGTCGACATCGATCAGGACAAGTTTATGCAGGTGATCGACAACATTATGAATAACGCGATCAAGTACAGCCCGGATGGCGGCGTGATCACGGCACGCCTGCTTGAAACGCACAACCACGTGATTTTGTCGATTCAGGACCAGGGCCTGGGCATTCCGCGCCAGGACATCAACAAGGTCTTCGATCGCTTCTACCGGGTCGATAAAGCCCGTTCGCGCAAGCAAGGCGGCACGGGCCTAGGCCTGGCGATTTCCAAGGAAGTTGTCGAGGCGCTGGGCGGCCGCATCTGGGTCGATTCCCAGGAGGGCAAGGGCAGCACGTTCTACATTTCGCTGCCGTATCAGCCGCTTGATGAGGGAGGCGATTGGGATGAAGCTTAGTGGCTTGATTTTACGGGTCTCACTGACCGCCATGGTGCTGCTCAGTCTCGTGTTCTCGGCGCTGATCTGGCGCAATCCGTCTCGGTTGGGCCGCACCGACACTTCTAGTGCGCTGAAAACCACGCAGACCGCGTCAGCCAATCAGCAGGCGGCCTACCTGTTTGTCCCCACGACCGCCTACTATCAAGCAGGCAGTCAGAAGGTGCAGCTGATGCAGGCCGACCAGTCGGCGACCGGCCAGATTCACCGGACGATTCGGCCGTGGCAGATTAAAAAAGTCAGCAGCTCCGTTCAGCTCAGCACCAGCGCATTTTCGGCGCTGTTGACGCAGGATCAGACGCTGCAGATGACGTTCAGCGCCCCGGTGACCTTTGGCGTGTTCAACGCGCACTATTTTAACCAGCCGCTGAAGAATCCGCCTGCCTTTCAGTTTGACCGGCTGATCATCGATCTGAAAAAGAGTAAGCCCAAACTGACGCTGGTGGATGACGCCACGCGCATGAGCCGTACCGCGACCCTCGCCAAAAGCCCGACCACCAAGTTGCGCGCTTACCTCAACAAGGCCCAATCCAGTGGGCTGCCGGTGGTGGAGAAACGCCTAAACGGGAAGCTGATTCCGTACTATGCGCAACCGGTGGCGCTGAGTCCCTACGCCTTCTTACTGGATCAGCAAACCGCTAACCACTTTGTGTCGCTGCTGATGCCGGCCAATTCCGCCACGGCGGTCGACAGCCGAGAGATTGGCAACGAATCGATATACACGCTTGGGGATACGCGCATGACTCTGAACAGCTCGTCCAGTGTGATGCAGTACGAGGACCCGGGCAAGATTACCAAGAGTAAAAGTCTGGGCACGGCCTTGACCAAAGGAGAGGCGGCCATTTCGCAGCTGAATCTGCAGGGCATCACCTCGATGCATTACTTCAGCTACGATAAGGGCAGTCGCACCGTGAGCTTCCGGTCATATGCTCAGGGGCTGCCAATTTTCAACAGCCTGGATAACGGGCTGGTGCAAACGGTCAGCAGCGAAAGTGGTTTAACCACGACCTTCTCGCTGAACAATCTGACTGTGGCCATCCCAACCGCGCAGGCGTCCAAGACTCTGCCGACCACGCAGGACGTTTTGAATCAGCTGGCCACCGCCGGCTACGCGCAATCGACCATTCAAGACATTCGCCTGGGTTACTACTGGCGGCCGCAAAGCGCAAGCTCGCAGGTCGTGGACCTGACGCCGACGTACTTCGTTGAGCTCAATGGGCAGTACAAGCGCTACACCGAGTGGTTGACTCCGCAAACTGCGGAAAACCAGAACCAATCCGCCGCGCAGGCAATTCGCTAGAAAGGAGCAGGCTTATGGATTTTCGCCGCATCGAAATGATTTTTCTCTTCGTCTTCATCGCGCTGAATGTCTTCCTGGGGATCAGCTTCTTTCAAAGTCAGCAGGTCGATCTGGCAACGGACGCCGCCGGCACGACCGCGATTCTGGCAGACATCAAGCGCGATGACATCAAGCTGCCTAAGCTGAGCACCAGCACCGAGCGCGGCGCTTATCTGGCCAACACGACCCCGTCGCCGCTGCGCCAGGATGCCAGCCGCGTCAAGGGTCAGGAGCTGCACTTCAGCGACGTGAACGGCACCACGCTGACAGCGACTTTAGCCACTGCGCTGAACGTCAAGACCGACGCGGCGGCGCGGCTGCAGCGGTGGGTCGCGCGCGCTGACAACGTCGCGCATGGCAGCGCCTATGTTTACCAGAAAGACCTGTCCACCGCCACCAGCTACGTGTTCGCGCAAAAAATCAGTGGCCACCTGGTCAATGATCCGCACGCGCAGTTGACCCTTCACGTGAGCGACGGGCGCTTGACCGGGTACACGCAGACCTACCTGCCGAACCTGATCACCCTGCGCCAGGACGTCAACTTGTGCTCGGCCCAGGACGCGGTCACCACGCTGTACCGCGAAAACGAGATTACCAGCAACTCGAAGGTGCTCTGGACGCGTCTGTCATACACCTACCTGCTGAACGCCAAGGGCAGCATCGTGTACGTGCCGGCCTGGTCGGTGGGCATCGAAAGTCAGGGCTCCAAGAACTTGACCGTGAAAAAAGTGAACGCCATCAATAAAACGGTGCTGAAAACACGCACCGAAGAATAACGCAAACCGCGGTGGGGTGGGGCAGCTCATCACCACCGTTTTTTGGTGGGCGAGCCCGCTCAGTTTAGCGCGGGTTGTTCGTATGGTACAATAGACGCGAAAAGAGTGAGCAGAGTGACAGAAGATTTTGGCATGCGTGTGTCCGTTTTGGCCTCCAGCAGTTCGGGCAACGCAACTTACATTGAAACGCCTCAGCATCACGTGCTGATGGACGCCGGCCTGTCCGGCAAGAAGCTGAATGAGCTGCTGCACAGCATCGGCCGCGACCTCAAGGACATCGATTCGGTGTTTATTTCGCATGAGCACACCGACCACTGCCGCGGCGTGGGCGTGTTGGCCCGCAAGTACCCTAACTTGACGGTGTACGCTAACGCTCCAACGATTGCGGCGCTGCCGAAAAGCGTCGGCGTGCTGCCGCAGGATCAGATCCGCGTGTTTGACGAAGGGACCCAGCTCGATTTGGGCGACCTGGACGTTGAAAGCTTCGGGGTCTCCCATGATGCCGCGCAGGCGCAGTTCTACCAGTTCCAGCACGACGGCAAGCGCTTCGCCATCGTGACGGATACCGGGTACGTGTCCGACCGCGTCGAAGGCACGATCAGAGACGCTGACGCCTACGTGATGGAAACCAACCACGATTTGGAAATGCTGCGCGAGGGTCCTTATCCGTGGCCGCTGAAGCAGCGGATCTTGGGCGATTTTGGGCATTTGAGCAACGAGGACGGGGCCAACGCGATTATGGATGTGATCGGGCTGAAAACCAAGCGCGTCTACTTGGGGCACCTGTCGCCGCACAATAACATGAAGCCGCTGGCGCATGTGACCGTGGTCAACCTGCTGAAGGCGCAGGGCTTAGCTGTTGGGCATGACTTTCAGGTGCTCGACACCGATCCCGCCGTGGCCGATCCCTTATTTACCGTCGGAGCCTGAGCTTAAGGCGGATCATCGCCGAAAAAGCCCAGGCTTTTTCATACTTTCGTCAAACCAATCCCGTACACTGGTTTATGTAGAAAAAGAGAGGAAGGGTCATTATGGATAACCAATCACATCACTTTTCCGAAGAAAATCAGCAGCAGACCCCGCAGCCGCCAAAGCGGCGGTCGGGGATCAAGCAGCTTGCGCTGGTGGCGGTCGTGGCGGCCGTCGTCGGTGGTGGCGTGGGCGGCGGTGTCGCATACGGCATCATGAGCAGCAATCCAACCAACTCGGTCAACGAGGCCGTCAGCGAAGGCAAGCCCGGGACCACCAAGGTCTCTAACGTCAGCGTGAACGAAAGCAGCGCCAGTTCGTCGGCCTTCGCGAAGGTCAAAGGCGCCGTGGTTTCAGTTGTGAACATGCAAAAGACGCAGTCGACCTCCAGTGGCCTAGATGCCTTCGGTGACCTGTTCGGCGACTCCGGCAGCGATTCGAGCTCGTCAAGCTCAGACAGCGGCAAGCTCGAGGACGCCAGCGAAGGGTCCGGGGTCATTTATGAGAAAAAGGACGGCAAGGCTTACATTGTCACCAACAACCACGTGGTTGAGGGCTCAGACGCCTTGGAGGTCATTTTGGCTGACGGGTCTAAGGTCACCGCAAAACTAGTCGGCACCGATGAGGATTCTGACCTCGCCGTGCTGTCGATCGATGGCAGCAAGGTCGATACCGTGGCCAGTTTCGGTGATTCCAGCGCGATCAAGGCCGGGCAAACGGTCCTTGCCATTGGCTCGCCGCTGGGCTCCCAGTATGCGACCTCGGTCACGCAAGGGATCATCTCCGCCACCAGCCGCACCGTTGACGTCAGCGACGAGCAAACCGGCCAAGTGACCGGTCAGGCGACCGTCATTCAAACCGACGCCGCGATCAACTCGGGGAACTCCGGCGGCCCGCTCATCAACCTGAACGGCCAGGTCATTGGGATCAACTCGATGAAGCTGTCAGGCACCAGCAACTCGAACGCCACCATCGAAGGGATGGGCTTCTCCATTCCAAGCAACGAGGTCGTGTCCATCATCAATCAGCTGGTGGCCAACGGTAAAGTGGTTCGGCCGGCACTGGGCATCGAGGCGCGGGATCTTTCCAGCGTTTCGGCCAGCCAGCAGTCCAGTCTGCTGAAGGTGCCTGCCAGTGTGACCAACGGGGTCGTAGTGGCCGGCTTCACGTCGACCAGTATCGCCAAAAAGGCGGGGCTCAAGCAGTACGACGTGATCGTCGCCGTTGACGGCAACGCGGTGGACAGCGTCGCGACCCTGCACACCCAGCTTTACAAGCACGCGATCGGCGACACCATTTCCCTGACCTACTACCGCGGCAGCGACAAGAAGACAGTCAACGTCAAGCTGTCACAAACCACGGATCAGCTGGATGGCACCACCGGGAACGCGAAATAACTGAATTAGGGTGAGATCAGCCGCGCAGTGATGCGCGGTTTTTTGATGCGTTATTTTCGGCAATTTCCGGCAGTTGGACACCCAATGGCCAGGATTGTTCGGGTGAGGGTTGTCAAGTGTGAATTCGCCTTGAGGATAATCACACCCCTTGCCTGTGGATAACTCTGTGGATAGTGTTTATAACTCACTTTTCAGCCCGTGCACAGGCTTATCCACAGGGGGTCAAAAGCCGGTGGATAAACTTTTTTCTTTGTGAACCAAACGCGTGTACGGGCGATGAGGACGCGATTTTGGACGCCTCACTTTGTGAAATGCCGATGTTCAAAACCGTGGATAACTCCCGGCCAAAAATAAAGTGCTTGATTTTTCCGGGCACGAAATCTGGTATCAAAAAATGTTCTGAACACCAGCGCTAGGGTTGATCAAGGGGGTGATGTGGATAACTGCTGGGGATAGTTGGTGTAAGCCTGTGTGTGAAAGCAGCAATCACTAGTATTTGGTTAGTTATAATTGACAGGACGTGAACAAGCCGGTATGATGAAGACATAATAGTTGTGTACAATCTAGTTGAAAGGGTGACCGATATGGAAATTACCATTACAGAGGCAGCAAAGGAATACTTGAACCACAAGCTCGTGCCGGGCGACCGTCTGTTCTTGGCGCTTGACGACGGCTCCAGCAAATACTCTAAGCTCGGCGGGACCTGTGCGATCGGCAACAAGTTTCAGTTGGTGATTGCGGACACCCCGGATCCAGACTATGCCGAGCCGCTGGCCAGCAATACGAAGTTAAACCTGACCACTGGGCCGCTTGAGCTGTCCTACCTCGGCCACGGCCTTGCGCTGGATCATCACAGCGGCATGCTGAACCTGCATGACGACTCCGGCGTGCTGGACGGCGCCGTCACGATCGACTTCGCCCAGCCGCTCCCGGCCGACGAACAGGCCCGCCGTGAGGAAATGAAGGCGCTCGGTGCAAAAGTTTGTTAACCCGGGCTGCGACAATGGCCGGTTTTAGCGGAGGACAACCGCAGCCAGCCATTCCCGCGTTGGCCAGCTGAGCGCGCCTACGCCTTGCCTAGCCCAACGCTTTTCTCACTTTATCTAATCTAACAAACAGTACAGCCCCAACGGTTCTGCTGGATCGTTGGGATTTTTTTCGAAAAAAGTTAGCACTCTGTTGACAAGAGTGCTAAGCCGTGGCATAATACTTTATGTAAACAAGGTAAGAAGCTAAAGCCCCGATCGACAGGCGAGCAGGTGTGAGCCGGACGGTTGCCAGGGCGGCTGCTTTCCCTGTTTGAACTAACCCAACAGACAATTATGAAAGGAAGTTTTGCATCATGGCTAATGAGATTATGAATCGTGACAACTGGTTGACGGATCCGTTCTTCGATGATCTGGGCGCGCGTTTCTTCGATCGTTTCATGCCTAGCGACACGAGCCGGGTGCTCAAGACTGACATTCAAGAAACCGACAAGAGTTATGTTGCCAAGGTCGATGTCCCGGGGATCGACAAGCAGGACATTCACCTGAATTATCAAGACAATGTGCTGAATATTTCCGTCAACAAGAAGGAAGTTAATGATCACGCCGATAACAAGGGCAACGTCCTGATGAGCGAGCGCAGCTACGGCGCCATGAGCCGCAGCTACCGCCTGCCGAACGTGGATGAGTCGAACATCAAGGCGCAATACGACAAGGGGGTTCTGACCATCACCTTGCCAAAACTGACCGAGCAGGAACAAGACCCTCACCAAATCGATATTGACTAATTAACCGCCTCTAACTGAATTACCGCCTCTATAGGAAACGGGTTGCCTCCGGGCAGCCCGTTTTTTTGGTGCCGCCGTTCAGCCATGGTAAATTGAGTTGAGCAAGAGGCGAAAAGCCCGGCTCACAGGCGATTTTTAAAGGTCTTGCCCAGCGTTTGCCGGCGCGTTACGGTATGATGATGGAAGAGGATACGGGGGAGAGACAGTCATGAAAGAAAAAAGCGAACTCAAGGTCACGGTGCCGGCTGGCGTCTATGCGCAGCTGCGCGGGGACTTGGAGACGCCCATGCAACTGACTATTAAAAATGATCGCATCGTGATCCAGCCGGCCCCAGCGGACCGCCTCCGGTCAGGGCGGCTGGCCTTTATCTGGCCGCTGTTGGTCAGCCTGGTGTCAACGGTGGCGATTTTTCTCTACTGGCTGCACATCGGGGTGCACGTGATCCCGATGACCGGGGATGTGTCGATCGCCAGTTTCACCATCGGTTTTGGGGTCGTGGGCGGCATCGCACTGTTTGCCGGCTTCTTTGTGCAGTCGCGCAACGATCCGGATAACCGGTTCTCCAAAGCCGTGTACTGGCGGAACTTCCCGGTGATCTTGCTGGCGTTTGCCATTATTTTGGGCATGGCCCTGCTGGGCACCTTTTGGGTGCTGGGCACGCTGTTTCCGGGGGCGACCTTTGATCCCTTCACGGCGGTGCTGCAGGTGCTGGTCTTTCTGATCTTGGCGAATGTGTTCATGGTGCAGATGGCGCTGCGGATCAACGCGGCTACGCTGTCCAGCCTGCTGACCATCGTGATCGTGTCGGGGGCGGTCATCTCGATGGCCTCAAACGGCAGCCGGCAGTGGTGGCAGCACAACCTGAGTTTTCTGGGCACTAAGCTGGCCTCAAACGCCTGGCAGTTCAACCTCACGCTGGTGATGACCGCGCTGGTGATGATCAGCCTGATCGACTACCTATTCGTGCAGTTGAACGCGCAGCACCGCAAGTCCTGGCGGCTGACGACGCTGCGGGCGTTGTTGACGCTGGCGGCGATCGATCTGGGCTGCATCGGGGTGTTCCCGAACAACGCGCAGTTTCACGTGCTGCATGACGAGATCGCGGGGATGCTGGTCACCATCATCTTGATTATCATCATCGGCTTGCGGTGGCTGTTGCCGGAGGTCTCCAAGGAATTTCTGTGGGCGTCGTACGCTATCGGGGTGGTCGAGTTTTTGATGAACATGGGCTTTCGAGTCTTCGGTTACCCGAGCCTGACCGCCTTTGAGATTCAAGGCTTCGCGATCGGCTTCGCCTGGCTGCTCTTTTTATTCAACCGGCTGCAGGCGCTGATCGCTGAGGGGACGGTCGCCTGGCCGATCGTCATTGAGTGTGAGCCAGACAAAGAAAATTCCCCGCGCAACTAACTGGACTTTCTTAATTAGAATGATTATAATTAAGCCTAGATAAAACAAGGGAGTGAGCGCGTTGAGAAATTATCGGCGGCTGTGGGCGGTGTTAACGGTCGGGATCGTGGCGTTGATCTTGGAGTTCGGGCTGCATCAGCCGACCTGGGCGCAGATCGTGATCACGGTCATTGGGGCGGCCATTGCCCTGTTGATGCTGTGGGACATGATTAAGACGCTGCGCAGCGGGTCGTTTGGCGTGGACCTGCTTGCCATCACGGCGGTGGTGGCGACGCTGGCCGTGAGCGAGTACTGGGCGGCGCTGATCGTCCTGTTGATGCTGACAGGCGGTGACGCGCTGGAGGACTTCGCGGCCACCAAGGCCAACTCCGACCTCAAGCAGCTGCTCGACAACACCCCAACCACGGCGCACCGGCTGGTGGCCGGTAAGCAGGAAGACATTTCGGTTGATGACGTCAACGTGGATGACATCGTGCTGGTCAAGCCGCAGGAGGTCGTGCCCGTCGACGGGGTTGTCACCGAAGGCAGCAGCATGGTCGACGAGGCCAGCTTGACCGGTGAATCCAAGCCCGTTGAAAAAAATCCCAAGGACGAGCTGATGAGCGGGACGGTCAACGGCGACAGCGCCCTGACCGTGCGCGTCACCAAGCGTGCCGAAGACAGCCAGTACCAGGGGATCGTGCAGCTGGTCAAGGAATCCGAAGCCCGGCCGGCGCATTTTGTCCGCATGGCCGACCGCTACGCCTTGCCGTTCACGCTGCTGGCGTATGTGATTGCCGGGGTAGCCTGGGCCGTCACCGGCAACCCGCTGCGCTTTGCCGAGGTGCTGGTCGTCGCGAGCCCTTGTCCGCTGATTTTGGCGGCGCCGGTCGCAATGGTGTCGGGGATGAGCCGCACCAGCCGCGCCGGGATTATTGTGAAGTCCGGGACGGCGCTCGAGAAGCTGTCTTCCGCTAAGACCGTGGCGTTTGATAAAACCGGGACGATCACGCAAGGCGTGCTCGCTGTCGATCAGGTGCAAGCACAGCCGGGCTTCGACCAAGCGCAGCTTCTGAAGCTGGCCGCCAGTGCGGAGCAGCAGTCGACGCACATTCTGGCGCGTTCTTTAGTCAGCGAAGTCGGCAGTGGCAAACTTTTGGCCGCCACCGCCGCCGAGGAAGTCACCGCAGAAGGGGTCCAGGCCACCGTTGACGGCAAGCTGGTCAAGGTCGGCAAGCCGAGCTTTGCCGGCACAGACGCCAGCGTCGATAGCACAGCGGTATACGTCAGCGTCGACGGCCAGTTTGCTGGCGTCATCACGTTCACTGACCGCATCCGGCCGGAAGCCAAGCAGACCCTCAGCGCCTTGCACGAACTCGGCGTTGAAAACACCATGATGATCTCCGGCGATAATCAGGCCATTGCGGATGATGTCGCGCAGCAGGTCGGGGTGGATAAAGTGTTTGCCGAGCAGCTGCCGGCAGACAAGATCAAGGTGCTGGATAACACGCCGAAAAACGCGCGGCCAGTCGTCATGGTCGGCGACGGGGTCAACGATGCGCCTTCGCTAGCGGTCGCCGATGTCGGCATCGCCATGGGCGCACACGGCGCCACAGCTGCCAGCGAAAGCGCCGATGCGGTCATCCTGCGCGACGACCTGACCAAGGTCGCCTGCGCGGTGATCATTTCGCAAGATACCATGCGCATCGCCAAGGAAGCCGTTTGGATCGGCATCGGGATCTGTACCGGCCTGATGCTGATTGCGGCGTTTGGGGTGATCCCGGTGATTATCGGCGCGATGCTGCAGGAAGTCGTCGACACCATCACCATTTTGTACGCGCTGCGGGCCCGCTCCGGGCGGCGCAACGCCGATATGTACGAGCCGGCCAAACCGGCCAAGGCATAACAAAACGCCGCTGCGAAAAAAGTTTCGCGGCGGCGTTTTTGCGTTTTCAAGCGGCAGCTAATTGCTGCTGAGGTGCGCGGAGTGGAAGTAAAAGTCCAGCCCCGGGTAGCTGTACACGGTCTGGGAGAAATTGAAGACCACGTTGTTATGCGTGTAATTGATCTGTGCCAGCGTCAGCAGGGAAGTGCCGGCGGCCAGGTTCATCAAGTCGGCCTTGTCGGGGCCCAGCGTGGTCAAAGACAGGAAATCGTCGGAGGATTCAGGATCGATGTCGTAAGTCTCCTTGATGAAGTCAAAAATCGAGTCATCCAGGGCGTCAGTCGAGATGAATGGAATCTGATCGCGCAGGTAGTACGCCTCTTCCAAACAGTACAGCACTGAGTTGAAGTAACGCAGGCGAATGATGCGCCACAGCTCGGTGTCGTCCTTGACCTTCATCGTTTGCGCCAGCGGGATCTCGCTGGCCTGCACGCGGTCAAAGGTGACGGCCTTGGAGGTCAGCGGGCCGCGCTTGGCCAGCGACTTGCCGGCGCCAATCGAGAGGTTGATCGTCATCGAGCCCTGCAGCTGCACGTTGTTGATGTAGTAGCCGGAGCCCTGGATGCGGCGCAGCAACCCATGCTGGTAAACCACATCGATGGCGCGCCTGATCGTGTTGCGGCTGACCCCGTACTGCTTCATCAGCTCCTGCTCAGTCGGCAATTTGGTTTGATACTCTCCGGCCTGGATCGCCTGGAGCAGTTTTTCCGCGATTTCGTGATACATGAGTTGCCCCTCCCAACAAATTTTAAGTCATGGGACTTGTTTATTTCGTACCCACGTATTATTATAGCATTGTAGCAATGAAAGCGGTTAAACTTCTAGCCGCAAAATTTTATTCTCACACAAAGGGGAGTTTTAATTATGGCTGACAAGAAAACGATTATGTTGGTATGCTCTGCTGGTATGTCCACCAGCCTGCTGGTTTCTAAGATGAAAAAGGCCGCAACGGCCGAGGGTGTTGAAGCGGACATTTTTGCAACCGCTGCCTCCGATGCTGACAACGCACTGGCAACCAAGAACCCAGACATTTTAATGCTCGGGCCTCAGGTTCGTTACCTGCTGGGTCAGTTCCAAAGCAAGGTTGACGGCAAGCTGCCGGTTGAAGTCATCAACATGCAGGACTACGGCATGATGAACGGCGAAAAGGTGCTCAAAGAAGCCCTGTCATCAATCGAAAAGGCCGGCAAGTAAGCTGCGGTAAACCGCAACCGCTTTCTAGACTAATTGACACGGATGATTGGAGAATACAATGGCTGAAGAAGAACAAGATCAGAACATGGATGCGATCATGGGTCTCATTTTGAACGGCGGGAATGCAAAGAGTTCCGCGTTCGAAGCGATCCAGGCAGCGAAGAAGGGCGATTTTGAAACCGCCGATGCAAAACTCAAGGAAGCGGATGGCTTCTTGGTGGATGCGCACAACTCACAGACCAAGATGCTGACCGCCGAAGCAAACGGCGAGCACGCCAAGGTCACGCTGCTGATGGTCCACTCACAGGACCACTTGATGACCAGCATCACATTCCGCGATCTTGCGGGCGAAATTGTCGACCTATACAAGCGCCTAGACGGCAAACAGGTCGAGGACAAGTAATCTTTACATTGCAAGCGGCTGGAACAGCGATGTTCCGGCTTTTTTTGCAAGGTGCAAGGTGCGCAGGGTTCGCGAACTTAGCGGGATGGGTAGCCTAGCTCAGGGCATTGAAGCCGTACTTTGGCTTCGAGGCCCTGAGCGTAGCTAGCCACTCCCGCGTTGCGAACCCGGAGCCCAGTTAGGCAAGGTGCGCATGGTTCGCGCACTTAGCTGCGAACCCGGAGCCCGATTACAAGGTGCCCCGATTTCATGCACTTAGTTCCAATTACAGATAAAACGTGAGGAGTTTCAGACCAATGACAAAAGGATACAAAATGCCAAAAGACTTCCTGTGGGGCGGCGCGATTGCGGCGCACCAGGCGGAAGGCGGCTGGCAAGAAGGCGGCAAGGGACTGAGCATTGCCGACACCATGCGGGCCGGAGAAAACGGCGTACCGCGCATAGAGGATGACAAAGTCCTAGATGGCCAGATTTACCCGAACCACTGGGGTGTTGAGTTTTACTCGCACTACAAGGAAGACATCAAGCTGTTTGCCGAAATGGGGATGACGGCGTTTCGGACGTCCATCGCCTGGACCCGGATCTACCCGAACGGCGACGAGGCCGTGCCGAATGAGGCCGGTCTGAAGTTTTACGACGACCTGTTTGCCGAGCTCCACAAGTACAACATTGAGCCCATCGTGACCCTGTCGCACTTTGAAATGCCGCTGCACCTGGTCAAGGCCTATGGCGGTTTTGGCAGCCGCAAGGTCGTCGACTGCTTCACCAAGTTTGCCGAGACCTGCTTCCGCCGCTACCACAACCAGGTTAAGTACTGGATGACCTTCAACGAGATCAACAACCAGACGTCCTGGCGCGATCCGCACCCGCTGCTGCAAAACTCCGGCCTGATCTTGGGCAAGGACGACAACTGGGAAGAGAAAATGTTCCAGGCAGCGCACCTCGAATTTGTCGCTTCGGCGCAGGCCGTGCAAATCGGCCACGCAATCGACCCGAGTTTGCAGATCGGCGACATGATCGCCTTCAACCCGATTTATCCGCTGACCGCGCGGCCGGAAGATGTGATGTACTGCCAGCGCGCGATGAATTACCGCTACTACTTCGGCGACGTCATGGCGCTGGGTGAGTACCCGGCTTGGCTCAAGAAGTACTGGGCGAAAAAGGGTTACGACATTGGCATCACGCCGGCGGACGAGGCCATCATCAAGGCCGGCACTGCGGACTTTGTGGGCTTTTCCTACTACAACTCCGCCGTGGTCAAGTACAGCGACGACAATCCGGACATGGACTTCGACGAAGCCAAAAACGACACGAAGAACCCCTACGTGCCGCGCTCCGATTGGGGCTGGCAGATCGATCCGATCGGCCTGCGCTACAGTCTGAACTGGATGACGGCACGCTGGCACAAGCCGATGATGATCGTCGAAAACGGCTTTGGTGCCTTCGATAAGGTCGAAGCTGACGGCAGCGTTCATGACGACTACCGCATCAAGTACCTGGCCGACCATCTGCTGCAGGCGGAAAAGGCTGTCGCCGAAGACGGCGTCGACCTGCTCGGCTACTGCCCGTGGAGCGCCATCGATATCGTTTCCGCCTCCACTGGTGAAATGAAGAAGCGTTATGGCTTCATCTACGTCGATGCCGACGATCAGGGCCACGGCACGTGGAAACGCAGCCGCAAGGACTCCTTTAACTGGTACAAGCAGGTCATCGCAAGCAGCGGCGAGGATCTGTAAGCACTAAAATGCACGCCACTCGGTCATTGAGCGGCGTGCATTTGCGTTAAAATCATTCTCAGGCCTCTTTCAAACTCGACCTCAAGCCCTATGAGCCGACGCGCTTCACCCGGTAAACTATTGGGTGGAAGGGGCGAGTCAAATGAAGCGGGTCTGGTGTAACGTTTGCGGGTTGGGACTGATCATTGCGGTCGTGCTGTTTGGCTTGCCGCTATTTACCCGCAATCAGCCCACTGAGGCGGCGGGGATGCTTGACCGGTATAATCCCGTCGTCCCGGAAGAAACGGTGTACGTGGCCACTGGCGGCTGCTCTGTCGAGTGGGTCGCCAACCGCCACGGCGGCCGCGACTATCGCTACCGCCTGCAAAGCTACTCGCGCATGGGGACTGCCCGCCAGGTGCTGCTGCAAGTGACGGACGCGCCGCTGACGCCACACGCCTATCTGGCCGTTCGCACCAAAGGCCAAACCGTGCTTTCCTGGCACCGGGTCAAGGCCAGCGCGCTCCCCAGCGCTGCCCGCAGAAAACTAGCGCAGTGACCGCAAAAAACGCCCGAATCAAAATTTGATCCGGGCGTTTGCTGTAGGTACGATTAGTTAAAGCGCAGGCGCCACCGCACTGCCGGTCGCTTTTTCCGGCATCTCGGCGGTTTTGGCTGCGGCAATCTCGTCGCCCATCTGGTGGGCGCCAGTGGCCAGCAGCTTGAACTCATCGAGGCGGTCGGAGTTGGTGATTACCACGATGACTTCCGCCGAGTGGCCAGCGGCTTTGACGGCGGCGATGTCCATGACCGCCAAGGTGACGCTTGGGTCGACCGCGTCGCCGGGCTGCACGTGGACCGTGAACGGGGCGCCTTTCAGCGCAACCGTATCCAGGCCCATGTGGACCAGCACCTCGAGCCCATTTTGCATCCGAATGCCGATCGCATGCTTGGTGTCGAATACTGAAGTCACAGTGCCGACGACCGGTGAGTTGATGTGGCCGTCCTGAGGATCAACGGCGAACCCTTCGCCCATCATGTTCTGGGCGAAAACTTGATCTGGCACAGCGGCCAGTGGCATCACCTGCCCGGTGGTCGGGGCATAAAGGTAGTCGAACTGGATCGATTCGGCGTCCATTGCCAGCGGCTGGGCCGCCGGGGCTTCGTCTTCGTCGATGATTGCGCCGGTTGCTTCATCCACGGCTTCGATCTTGTTCAGCGCTGGCACCTTGCGCAGGACGAAGGTGAGCACAAATGGTACGGCTACGGCGATCACCATGCCGATGGCGAAGACGCCGATGAACTGACCGACAATCGACAGGATCCCTGGCAGGCCGCCGACTCCGATCGAGTAGGCGCGCACGCCCATGATGGTGACGAACATGCCGGCAATGCCTGAGCCGATAATGGCCGCGATGAACGGGTAAACGTACTTCAAGTTGATTCCGAACATCGCCGGCTCCGTCACACCCAGGTAGGCCGAGATGGTGGCCGGCACCGAAATGCCTTCCTCTTGCTTATTGCCACGGTGGGCAATCGCCACGGCCAGTGTCGCAGAGCCTTGCGCAATGTTGGACAGGGCGATCATTGGCCAGAGGTTGGTCGAGCCGTAAGTGGAAATGAGCTGGGCGTCGATCGCCAGGGTGGTGTGGTGCAGCCCGGTGATCACGACCGGCGCATACAGCAGCCCGAAGGCCAGGCCGAACAGCCAGCTGAAGTTGCTGGTCAAACCGGCGTTGACGATGGCGGAAAGGCCATCACCGACCCACCAGCCGAAGGGTCCGAGGACCACATGGGCGACCAGGATCGTCGGCAGCAAAGAGAAGAACGGCACGAAGATCATCGAGATCGCCTGTGGGATGTGCTTGCGGAAGAAGCGTTCCAGGTAGACCAGCATGAAGCCGGCCAGCATCGCGGGGATGACCTGCGCCTGGTAGCCGATCATGTTCACCTGCGCGAAGCCGAAGTCCCAAAACGGGATCTTGCTGGCGGCCGTGCTGCTCACAGCGTAGGCGTTGAGCAGCTGCGGCGAAACCAGCGTGATCCCGAGGACGATCCCCAGAATCTGGGTCGTGCCCATTTTGCGGGTGATCGACCAGGTGATCCCGACCGGCAGGAAGTGGAAGATTGCTTCACCCGGCAGCCACAGGAAGGCGTTCACGCCCGCCCAGAACTGCGACTGTTCAACGATCGTCGCGCCGCCGAACTGGACGCCTTCGAGAATGTTGCGGAAGCCGAGAATCAACCCGCCGACGATGATGGCCGGCAGCAGCGGCGTGAAGATTTCGGCCAGCGTCGCGACGGCGCGCTGGATCACATTTTGGTGCGTCTTGGCAGCGGCTTTCGTCGCTTCCTTGCTGGCGCCGCTCAGGCCAGAAACAGTGGTGAAGTCGTGGTAGAAGTCAGGGACTTCATTGCCAATGATCACCTGAAACTGCCCGGCGTTGGTGAACATGCCGCGCACGGCGCCGATTTTTTCAATCGCGGCCTTGTTTGCCTTGGCGTCGTCTTTCAGAACGAACCGCATGCGCGTGGCGCAGTGCATGAACGACGTGATATTGTCAGCACCGCCGAGGGCCGTGAGAAGCTGCCTGGCGTCGGACTCATATTTACCCATAATAGCCTCCTTGAATGAAATATTGATAACCTAGGTTAATTTTAGCTTATCGTAGTGGAGTCAAATGAGGCAACTAATAAGGGTAGCGGCGAGATTAAAGGACAATAGTTATCGCCATGTCCTTTAACCGCAGACAAAAAAATAGCGCCGCGAACGGCGACGACGCAGCGATCCCTTAATAAACGAAATCCAAGATGAGCCAGCCCATGCCGGCGAGCACGATTAGGCCGATCACGTTGAACACGAGGAAGCCAATCAGGAATTTGCCGGCGTGATGATTGCCCCAGGTGGCGTATTCTTTGTAGACCAGCAGGTTGCACATCGAGCCGACGACAGAGCCCAGGCCGCCGATGTTCGAGCCCAGAAACAGCGCGGCGGCGTAGTTGGTGAATTTACCGATCAAAACCGTCGACGGGACATTGGAAATCAGCTGGCTGGTCAGAATCGAGGTCAGGAAAACGGAGTGCGCGGAGCTGACCAGCCCCGAGATCAGGTCGACCACCCAAGGCATCTGCTGCAGGACGGACACGATGACGAAGAAGCCGGCGAAGGTCAAGACAATCGCGTAGTCGACTTTCTTCATGATCTGTTTGTTGTACAGCACCGCCAGCAAGATCGCGGCGATGGCGCCGACATAGGAGGGGATGACTTTGAGCACCCCGGCGAAGATGAATAGCGCCACGATGGCCGTGATCACGGTTGGCCGAGTCTGGATGTGAATGTCCTGAAACCCGACTGCCGGCAGGGGAATCTTTTTAACGAAAACAGTGAAGCCGAGCAGCAGGATAATCGAGGCGATCAAGAGCGGGATCGACCAGCTGAAGAAGTGGCCGATGCCAATGGTGTAGTGGCTCATCAGAAAAATGTTGTGGGTGTTCCCAAACGGGGTGAAGGCACTGCCGAAGTTCGCCGCCATGCCGATCAGCGTGACCGGCAGGATCTCGGGCAGCTTGTATTTCTTGGCGATTTCAAGGTACAGCGGAATGAGGGTGATCACCGTGACGTCGTTGGTGAGAAACATGGCGGCGACGATGGCGAGCCCCAAAAACATCAGCAGCAGCTGGCGTGAATCAGCAGCCAGGCTGGTCAGCCGGTAGGCAAAATAATCAAGGACATGCAGGTACTCGAAGATCTGGATGACAGTCATCATCCCGAGAATCGACCAGAGCGTATCGAAGCTGATGTCTTCAAGCTTCGGTCTGGCCGCGAACAAGCTCAGCACTACTAGGAACGCGGTGATCTGCAGCACCCGGTCCTTTGCAATGTTTTTGATTACAGTCATAAGTTTACACACTCCAAAAATGACTCAACGCTTCTATTCTGCGCTTATTTCGCAGGTCGTACAACGGGCGCTGTGTAAAACTCATGTAAATAGCGAACATTGAAAAAATGGGTGGTGAAGGTTAAATACGTGTAAGAAACGGCAACAAAAAGCTGAAAAACCGGCATTTAGATTTTTCATACCATGAATGGTCGGCCTGAATTATGTCATGGGTGGTGTGTAAAAAGCATCAAATAAATCGTTACATTGTCCTTGCTTGATGAACACAGCGCGCCGTTTTGAGGCGAGCGGATTTCGGGTATACTGGGCCTGAGAGGTGAAGCGGATGAACATCAAAGTGATCGGGGTTGGCAAGCTCAAGGAGAAGTACTTCAAGGACGGCATCGCCGAATACCGCAAGCGGCTGGATAAGTTCGCCAAGGTGCAGATCGTCGAAGTCGCCGACGAAAAAGCCCCGGAGTCGCTGTCCGAAGCTGAGATGGCGCATGTCAAAGAAGTTGAAGGCGAGCGCATCCTGGCCAAAATCAAGGACAAGGAGTGGGTCATCGCGCTGGCCATTGAAGGCAAGCAGCGGGCCAGTGAGGTCTTCGCTAAGGAGCTTGAGGACTTGGGCACGTACGGCCATTCCGATATCACCTTCGTCATTGGCGGTTCTTTGGGCCTGTCGCCGGCCGTGATGAAGCGCGCCAATGACACCCTGAGCTTCGGCAAGCTGACCATGCCGCACCAGCTGATGCGACTGGTGCTCATGGAGCAGATCTACCGAGCGTTCATGATCCAGATTGGGAGCCCGTACCACAAGTGATGGCCGCCTTTTTGACCAGTGGCGGCGCGGCAATGAGCTGCGCTGCTGCTGTTGGTTTGGCCGGCAGTTATTTCTTTTCACTGCCGTCGGGGTTTTCTTCGATCGTAATCATCTTATGGGTCTTGTTGTCGTAAACGCGTCGGATCGAGCCGGTTGCATGCCGCCACTTGAGCTGTTTGCCGTTCTTGTCATAGATGACGGTTTCGGACTCGGCCCGATGCGCTGGGCGCAGTTGGTGAACCGCGAACCCGGCGATGCCAATGACGCAAATGCTGCTGATAATTGCGGCTGTTAGTCGTTTTTTCATGTCTTTTCCTCCATCGTTTAATGGGTGCCGTCCATCCAATCAGCGTATCAGGACAGCAGTAAAATCCAGTGGGTGGGCGGTAATGATTCGCTGAGAAGGCTGGTGTGGATTGCTCAGGCAGTTATCACGGTGGCCTAAGATTTTTATTGGGGAACATGACACATGAGCGGTGAGCCTTGTAATCTCTGCCGTAACCGCTTACCATTTATTGTGACGAACGACTATAGCTCGCCCGAAAATACCTATTGGAGGGATTATTTTGGCTAATACAGAAGATCTAGAGAGAATTTTTAACGCCTCATCACAAATCGCGGTCGCGACATTGACCGAAGACGGCACTGCGCCTGACGTACGCATTGTCTTGGGTGTTTACGACAAGGTCAACAACCAGGAGCTGTTCATGACGGCCGCGAACGCGGAAAAGGTTGCGGAAATCAGCAAGCACAGTCAGGCATCGTTTGCGACGCCGCAGTTTGGCAGCAACGATGTGGCCCGTGTCCGCAAGGCAACGGTACAGAAAATCGACCCAACGCCGGAGCAGCTGGCTTTGTACAACGCGAAGTACCCACAAACTGCGAAGTACGCCGCCCACTCCGACTTCTTCGCCCTGAGCTTTAAGCAGGCGGAAGTCACAATCGGCGGGGAGAACTCGACAGTCGAGGTTGCGGATTAACACCGCAAGTTCTGAACCAAGTCGTTGGGTCGGCTGAGCTAGTCTAACCGCCATTCGTTGGCTTTCTCTCGGGACTCACCCATGTTACACTTTAGGTATAGAAAAGGCGGCGTGCCATTCCGCGCGTCGCCCTGCAGACCGCTGAAGACGGTTGGCATTTAGTTTGAATAGTCGAAGACCGCTAAACCTCCTGCCAGAAGTTTACTAGCGGTCTTTTTTGTGCTTTGACACCAGTGACGAAGTAGTCACGCTGTAACCGTTGACATTGCTTGCCACTCCGCTAGAATTACCGGTATTGACGCATGCGGAGGGGCTTATGTTTTCTTTACTGTTGGGGATCATCTATTTGGCATTTATCAGCCTGGGCCTGCCGGACTCGCTGATCGGAGCCGGGTGGCCGGCGATGCACACGCAGCTCGGCGTGCCGACCAGCTATGTCGGCATCATCACCATGCTGATTTCGGCGGATACGATCATTTCAAGTTTGCTGTCGGATCGGCTAACGCGGCGATTCGGGGCAGGCAGGGTCACGGCGGCCAGCGTCGCGACCACGGCTTTGGCGCTGTTTGGCTTTTCGCTGTCGCCCAGTTTCATTTGGCTGTGTGTCTGGGCGGTGCCGTACGGGCTCGGCGCCGGCGCGGTCGATGCGGCGCTAAATAATTACGTCGCACTGCACTACAAGGGTCGGCAAATGAACTGGCTCCACTGCTTCTGGGGCGTGGGCGCGGCGATCAGCCCGAACGTGATGAGCTTTGCGCTGACTCACCAGCTGGGCTGGCAGGCAGGCTACCGCATCATCGGCATCATTCAGGTCGTCTTGACCTTTATCTTGATCGCAAGTCTGCCGCTATGGGCCAAGCCCCAAACCCCGGCAAGCGGGAAAACCGCCAGCGCGCCGCTGAAAATCCGCCAGCTGTTGCGCCTGCGCGGCATCAAGCAGGTCCTCGTGGCCTTTTTCGCATACTGCGCGCTCGAGGCAACGGCCGGCATTTGGGCCGCCAGTTACCTGGTTCAGGCCCGCGGGGTCGCAGTCACGACGGCTGCCCGGTTCGCCGCGCTGTTCTACATTGGGATCACAGTGGGCCGGTTCTTGTCCGGAATCATCGCCGATCAGCTGGGCGACCGGCACATGCTGGGACTGGGGACGGGCATCATGTTGGTGGGCGTGCTGCTGATCCTCTTGCCGCTGCCCGTGATGGCCGCGCTGGTTGGTCTTGTGGTCTTTGGCGTGGGGTGTGCGCCCATCTACCCGACGATCATTCACGAAACGCCGGCCTCGTTTGGCGCAGATCAGTCGCAGGCGGTGATCGGGCTGCAAATGGCGTCGGCCTATGTCGGTTCCACCTTTGCGCCGCCGCTGTTTGGCCTGCTGACCGGCGCAGTGTCCATCGGGCTGTATCCCGTGTACATTTTGGTCTTCACGGTGCTGATGGCCGGGGTGCTGATTTGGCAGACGCGGCTGATGCGCGGGAAGACTGCGGAATAGAAGAGAAGGTGCTCAGATGCCCATCAAGTTAAGTGCGGTCAGCGAAGCCATCGAGATGACCGATGAAGAATTAGAGTTCTTGTACGATCGCGAAGCGGGAACAATCATCCCGGTTCCGGACGATGACGACGAGGCGGAGGCCCTCTTTGAGGCCGATGATGATGAGCGGTATGTCGCGCTGCCGACACAATATGACCGAGACGATTACCAGCTTATGGTTCAATTTACCGCCAGGGTCGCAACAGGGGTGCAGCGCCCTCAATTTGAGCGTGCGCTGCATGGTCGTGGGGTCTTTAAACGGTTTCGCCGCGTCCTTGAGGCGGCCGGACTGCTTGACCGCTGGTATGAGTTTCAAGCTGCCGCGTACCAGGAACAGGCTCGGCAGTGGTGCCAGGCTAATGACATTGCATATGTCGAGTGACGCGACCAGTGGTGGGAATCTTTTCTATTTCTGGATCAAGTGCCCGCCGTTCTGGTAGTACAATAAGCCTATTCTTGAATGCGCGGCGAAGTGCCGACAGAGCGGAGTGGCAATTATCGAAAAAAATGACAATTTAATCAAAACTCGCCTTCGCGGGCACGGCTGGCTTGCGGTCTGGGGACCGGGTCTCTTGGTCATGCTGGCCGACACCGATGCCGGCTGTCTGATCACGGCGGCCCAATCCGGCGCGCAGTGGGGCTACACCATGGTGCTGCCGCAGCTGGTGCTGATCCCGGTCTTGTTCATGGCCCAGGAAATGACCGTGCGCCTGGGTATCATCACTCAGGAAGGCCACGGCACGCTTATCCGGAAGTACTTCGGGCGCGGCTGGGCGTGGCTGGCGGCGGTGACGTTGGGGATTTCCGCCGTCGGGGCGCTGTTGACTGAGTTCATCGGCATCGCCGGGGTTGGTGAACTGTTCGGGGTGTCAAAGTGGATCACCATTCCAATTGCGACGGCGTTTCTGGTCGGCATCGCCTTTTTGGGCGAATACCGGCGCGTGGAAAAAATCGGCGTGATGGTCGGCCTCGCCGAGTTCGCCTTTGTCATCGCGATGATCATGGCCAAACCGCAGCTCGGCGACCTGATGCGCGGGCTGGTGACCGTGCCTTGGCGTAATAGCAGCTATGTGTACCTGGTGGCAGCCAACGTCGGTGCGGTCATCATGCCCTGGATGCTGTTTTACCAGCAGGGCGCGGTGGTCGACAAGCACTTGACGGCCGCCGACATTCCGCAGGAGCGGCGCGACACCGCCGTTGGCACCTTAATCTCGCAGGCCATCATGATCGTGTTCATCGTGACTTTCGCTGCGACCGTCGGCAAGCACGGCGGCAGTGAGGCCTTCGCGACGGTGGGCCAAATGGCGGCTGCGCTGGCGCCGTACCTCGACGAGCTGCCCGCCAATCTGCTGATTGGCACCAGTTTGCTGGGCGGGTCGCTGGTCGCTGCCCTGGTGGTCGCCTTGGCCGGCACCTGGGGCTTGACCGAGGTGCTCGGCTGGCCGCACAGCCTCAACGAGCCGTTTAACCGCAAAAGCGCTGGCTTTTACCTGATTTATATCGGAGCGCACGTGATTGGCGCGGTGCTGGTGCTGGCGAACATTCAGCTGGTGGATCTGGCAGTCACGGTTGAAGTGATCAACGCGCTGCTGGTCCCGATCGTGCTGGGCTTCTTGTTGCTGCTGGAGGCCAAGGCGCTGCCAGATCAGTATCGGATGCACGGCTGGTACCGGGTGGTTGCCACGACCTTGTGTCTGCTGGTGATGGCTTTTGGGCTGTACATGGTCGGGCCGATGACGCACTTGTGGTAGTGTTTTGAGGCATTAGACATCAAAACCGCATCAATCGGGCACGCCCCTAAACTGCAGGGTCGACCCGGTTGGTGCGGTTTTTGCCGCTTGCTAGAAGAACAGGTAATACAGTCCGCTGAGGCCGATGAAGCCGTAAATCAGCGGCTTGATCTGCGCCAGATCCCACTTGGCGGCTAACCGCGTGGCGAGCAGAGTACCGAGGGTCGCCGCGATGATTCCGCCGAGGATGTAGGGGATAAGGCTGACCGTGATGATGCCGCTGGCCACCCGCACGCTGGTGATGTATATCGTGTCGAGCAGGAAGAAGCCCTGCAGGTTGCCCATGTAGGTCGGCACCGAAGTCGACAGCGAGAGAAAATACAGCGCCATCAGCGGGCCGCCGATGCCAAACAGGCCGTTAAAAAACCCCGAGATGATCATGAAGGCAACGGCGATGTACCAGGGGTAGCGCCGGTCGCCGGCAGTTTTGGCGAGGATGAAGTACAGCGCCAGCGCAACCAGCAGCACGCCCAGCAACAGCCGCAGCACATGCGTGTCCAACACTTTGCCGAGGCGGACCGACCAGGTGGCGACCGCTGCGTAGATCAGAAACGGCCCAATCACTTGCTTGAAGTGAAAATCGCGCCGGTAGCGCCACGCCAGGCTGGCGGTACAGCTGAGCATGACCAGGCCGCCCAGCCCGGCGGCTTCGGCGATGGGCAGGATTGCCGGAAAAAAGATCATCATGATGATCACCGACCCAAAGCCGGTGATACCTTGCACGAGCGCCGCGAAAAACGCGGGGATGAGAATGAGCAGCCAGTCCACGAAAAAGCCTCCTAACACCGATAGTTTCAGTGTGGCCAAGTCGCGTGGCACTGTCAATAGGCGTCAAGGCGGCCGTGTGTTCACGTGTGGGTTGCAACTGTCTGCCATCGTGGTACAGTAAAACTATCTTTTAAACTAAAGCGAGGTAAACGACATGACATATGACTTGAAGCTCAGCGAAGCAGACCTGCAGATGATCGAGGACTGCCACTCCAAGAACCCGTCCATCATCAAGGCGTGTGAAGAGGCCCGCAAGGCCGCAAAGTAACTCCTGATCAATCATGATGAGCCCAAAAGCAGCGGCCCCGCGCCAGGCGAACAATCGCCTGACGCGGGGCCGTTTTGTCATTGGGTATTTACCGTCAGCAGGACATCGTCTGCGCTCAAGATGGTGCTGGGCGGCACCGGGATCTGCGGCCGGCCGGCGCGAATCAGCGCCAGCACCTCGAGCCCGGCCGTGCGGCGGATGTCCGCCTCGGCTAGGGTCTTGCCCACCCACTGAGGGTCGGGCCGGCGCTCGGTGATGTCAACGCCTGGAATCTGGTCGAGCACGCCGAGGATGTTGGCGTTGACCAGCGTGTGGGCGATTTTTGCCCCCATTTCCACCTCCGGCAGGACGACCTGGTCCGCCCCGATACGGCTGAGGATTTTGGCCTGACGGGCGTCGAGGGCCTTGACCACGACCCGCCGGCAGCCGCGCTCCTTGGCCAGCATGGTGGCCATGACGCTGGCTTCGAACTGCTCGCCCATGGCAAACACGGCCACGTCGAAGTGCTCGATGGCCACGCGCGCCAGAAACGCGTCGTCGCTGGCGTCGCCCACCACGGCCCGGTCGACCCAGTCGGCAACGGCCTCGACGCGGGCCAGGTTGCGGTCCGCGGCCAGAATCTCGACGTCATTTTCCGCCAGGTGAGAAACGATACTGGTGCCGAAGCGGCCGAGCCCAAAGATGGCAAACGAGTGAGCCTGGGCGATTGTCATGGCGCTCTCCTTTCTGATTCAACCAACGAAAAGCGTGGCGGCAGGGTAGTCGACGGTGTGCGCCGCGCGCGTTTGCCGCGCGGTCAAGGCGATGGCCAGGGTCAAAGGCGACAGGCGGCCGATGAACATGCAGGCGGCGATGATGAGCCGCCCCGCGCTGCTCAGGTGCGGCGTGAGGCCGGTGGTGAGGCCGACGGTGCCAGTCGCGCTGGTCGCCTCGAAAATCAGGTCGAGTAGCCCCGGCTGAAACGCGCTTTGGGCCTCGGTAAAATGCAGCAGCAGGACCGCCGCGGCAACCACCGCAAACAGCGCGAAAAACACGGCCAACGCACGCTGCAGCAGTGCCATCGGAATGCGCCGACCAAAAATCACGATGCCGAGGCGCCCGCGCAGGCCGGACACCACCGCCGCGGCCAGCAGGGCCAGCGTGATGGTTCTGACGCCGCCGGCCGTGCCCGCCGGCGAGCCGCCGATGAACATCAGCCCGCAGGCAAGCAGCTTGCTGAGGTCGCCCAGCTGGCTTTGATCCAGCGTCGAAAAGCCGGCGGTGCGCAGGGTGACGGACTCAAAAGCCGCCGTCAGCCACTTCTGCGGGGTGGCAAGTTCACCCAGGGTGCCTGGGTTTCCCCATTCCAGCAAGGCAAACAGCCCGGTGCCGGCGCCCACCAAGATCAGGCTGGTGAGGCAGACCAGCTTTGCGTTGACGCTGAGGCGGCCGCGCCGGTGAAGCGGCGTGCGGCCTTTTTGGCGCAGGCGCTTAAGCTCGTACAGAACCGGAAAGCCCAGCCCGCCGAGCGTGATCAGTGCCATGACAGTGAGGCTGATGAGCCAGCTGCCCTGAAAATCGGCCAGCGAATTCATGCCGATAATGTCAAAACCGGCGTTGCAAAAGGCTGACACCGCGTGAAAAACGCCGTACCACAGCGCCTCGCCCATGCCGTAGCCGCGGTTTGCCGCAAAAAAGCCGAGCGTGAGCAACAGCGCGCCGGCGCCTTCGATCACGAGCGTGTAGCGCAGCACCTGACGGACCAGCCGTCCCATGCCGCCCGGCGCGTCCTGGTTGAACAGAGTTTGGATGGCCAGGCGCTGGCGGAGCCCGATGCGCTGGCGAAACAGGAGCAGGCTGCCGGCGACCACGGTGATAAAGCCGATGCCGCCAAGCTGAATCAAGGCCAGGATCACCAGCTGGCCAAACAGGGTCCACTGCTGCATCGTGTTGACCACCACGAGCCCGGTCACGCAGCCGGCGCTGGTGGCGGTGAACAGCGCAGTGAGCCAGCCGACCGATTGGCCGGTTTGGCTGGCCCACGGCAGCGCCAGCAGCGCGCTACCGATGCCGATCATTGCGGCGAAACTGACCAGGATTGCCTGCGGGGCGGAGAGGTGCCAGTGTCGTTTGCGCATCGCGGACTCCTTTCGAAAGTCGTTACCTTAACCTTAGCAAAGCGTCAAGGGAAAAGCATCGCGGACGCCTTGGCTTGTGCTATATTGAAACATAATTGGGCACAAAGAGGGGCGAATTGTGGCACAGCAAAGCAGCATTTCCCGGCAGCCGCCGGCATTCAAACTCATGGCACTGGGGTCGTTGGGCACGGGGTTTGCAACGTACGCAGTCAGCGCCATCATGATCTTGTACCTGTACGAGCCGCTGCACTTGGGCGGGCTCGGACTGGATCGCATCACGGCAACGCAGATCATGGCGGTGTTCTCCTCTTTGGGCTACGTGGCTGGGATCGCGGGCAGTTACGCGGCCGACCGGCTGGTGGGCCTGCGCAAGCCTTACCTGTACGGCACGCTGCTGAAAATTGTCGCCATCGCGCTGCTGGCCGTGCCGCGCGGCGGGCGCGCGTTATTTTTCGCCAGTCTGGTCCTGCAGGTGGTCGCGTCCGGGGTGACCGGGCAAAGCCTGAACGCCTTGGTCGGTTTGATTTACCGCGATCGCGGAATGATGCGCAGCACAGCGTTCACGCTGCTTTACATCGTCTCAAACATCGGCGCTGCGGGTCCGGTCATCACCGGCGCGGTGGCGGTGCGCTTCGGCTACCACGCCGGGTTTCTGGTGGCCGTGTTCGTCCTGCTGGTAACGACGGTGCCGTACCTCATCCTGAATCACCGCTTTCTCGGTGATTTGGGCGTGGCGGTGCCGGATCCCTTGCGCGCCAGTGAACGCCGGCAGCTGGGCCGGCGGGTGCTGATCGGCACCTTGTTGGCGGCCGCGTTGATTGGCGGCACGCTGAAGCTGGGCTGGCTCACCGCTAGTCGCTTTAGCAGCGCCGTCGGCATCCTGGGGATTGTTCTGCCGGTATGGTATCTGGTCACCATTGTGCGCAGTCCCAAGGTCCAGGCGGCCGAGGCGCGGCACGTCAAAGCCTATGGGCTGTTTCTCATCGGCAACAGCATCACGATGCTGGTGTACGGCCAGGCGACGGGGATATTGTCGCTGTACACGCTGGATCAGGTGAACCTGAACGTGTGGGGACTGCACCTGTCGGCCGCTAGTTTTCAAACCATTCCCGCGGTCCTGGCGGTGCTGTTTGGCACCGTGATCAGCGGCGTATGGGCGCGGCTGGGGCGGCGGCAGCCCAGCGCCAGCCGAAAATTTGGCCTGGGCATGCTGTTTTGGGGGGCCGGGCCGCTGTTCATGATCTTGCCGCTGCGCCTGTTTCCGCCGAGCGTGAAGGTGTCGCCGCTGTGGATCGTGATGTTCTACGTCCTGATTATCGCAGGTGAGACCCTGACCTCACCGATCGGTACGGCGCTGGCGAGCCAGGTGGCCCCGGCCGCGTTTGTGACCCAGATGATGACGGTGTTCACGCTGTCGCAGGCTGCCGGTTCCGGCCTGTCGGCGATCGCCGCAAACTTTTACACGCCAGGACACGAGTCCGGGTATTTTCTGGTCATCGGCGCCCTCGCCGTCTTGTGGGGGCTGTTCATGCTGCTTGCGGACCGGCGGATCACAGTCGGACTTGAGGGGTAAAATTGTTTGTTAACCCCATTGTATAGTTTGCCTGTTTTCGTTAAACTGTTTGAGACTAGGAAGGTGCTAGTCATCTCAAATGGCGCTTTCTCCCCCGAGCGGCGCAATGGCGACTGGCCGGCACCGGACCCGGCCAGTGGCCCTCATGGCTTAAGACCTCGCTGCCGCGATGCAGACGAGGTCTTTTTACGATCGAGGACAAAAAAATACCCTGCCGAGGTGGCAGGGATGGGGAGGCTTACTTGATTGGACCGCCGCGCTTGGCAATGATTTCCTTGCCGAACGGACTGTCGTAGACTGCGTCGAGCTTGGCCTGAAACTGGTCACGCGGGATGGCTTCGCCGAACAGCGGGCTGCCTGGCTCCAGCACCAGGCCAAATCTTAAGGGCCCGAGGTCGAACGGGTCAAAGCCGAACGCGGTGAGGACTTGTTTGACCAGCGGCCGAATGTCGTCGTGGTCAGTGGCGAAGGCCATGGCCCGCGGCACGTCCGGATGACGGTCGACTTCGATTTCCAGGTCGTGGTAGCCCATGTGGTTGAAGGCTTTGGCCACCTTATCGTCCTTGAGCCAATCTTGGATGACCTCGGAGCTGGAACGCGTGAAGTCGGAGATGCTGTTGTGGGTTCCGTCGACTTCCTTCCAGTAGTTGGTCGCGTCAAGGACGACCTTGCCGGCAAAAGCGGCGGGGTCCAGGTCCTTGTAGCGGCTCAGCGGAATGGCCAGGATAATGACGTCGGCCTTTTTGACCACATCGGCCGAGGTAGCGCTGACTGCGCCGGGGGCCAAGGTATCAATGACCCACTTTAGATCCGCGACCGAATGGGTGCTGCCAATCATGGTCGGTAAGCGGCGGCTGGTGGCGATGCGCGCCAGCGTGGAGCCGAGCTTGCCGGCGCTGAGAATCCCGATTACTGGCTCTGTCATTTTACTCGCCTCCCAGCAGTTCTTTGACCCGGGGAATGACCCGCTCGCCAAAGTTGCGAATGGTGGCTTCGCGCTGGCTGAGCAGCTGACCGCCGGTGCCGTAAACCAGGTCAAAGCGCTTCATGTCCAGCGCCTTCATGTTATGCGCGATTTTCTGGGCGACCTGCTCCGGCGTGCCGACGTAGTACGAGCCCTTGTCGATTTCAAACTCGAAGCGGTCGCGCGTCATTGGCGCCCAGCCGCGGTCGATGCCGATGCGGTCCATTTCGGCCTTGATGTACTTGAAGCCGACTTCCACCGCCTCTTGCTCGTCGTCTAAAATGATGCCATGGGCGTGCATGCCAAGCGGGTGCTCCGGCTTCTTGAACTGCGCGGCGGCCTTTTTGTACAGGTCCACATACGGGCGGAAGCGAATCGGCTCGCCGCCGATGATGGCGATGACGACGGGGATGTCGTAGGCCACGGCGCGAATGATCGACTCCGGCGAGCCGCCGACGGCCAGCGAGGTCGAAATGGTCTCACCGCTCGGGAGCTTCGGGTAAACCGTGGTGTCGGTCAGCTTCTGGGTGTACTTGCCGGTCCAGTTCATCGGCTTGCCTTCCAGCAACTTTTGCCACATCGCGATTTTTTCCTCAAACAGGCCGTTGTAGTCTTCCAGGTTGAAGCCAAACAGCGGGAAGGATTCCGTGAATGAGCCGCGGCCCAACATGATCTCCTCGCGGCCGTGGCTTAGCCCATGCAGCGTGGAAAAGCGTTCGAAGACGCGCACCGGATCGTCAGAGGACAGCACGGTCACCGCGGTGCCCAGTTTGATGTTTTTGGTCACGGCGGCCATTGCGCCGAGCACCACCTCGGGACTGGAAATGGCGAACTCCGGGCGGTGGTGCTCGCCCAGCGCAATGCGGTAAATGCCCAGATCATCAGCCAGCTTGGCCTCCTTGATCACCTGGCGCAGGGTTTCATCGCCGTTTAGTGGGGTGCCGTCATCCTGGAATGCCAGGTCGCCGAATGTGTCGAGTCCAAACTCATACTTTGTGTCAGTCATAGTTGCGCCTCCGATTGCTTACTTTTTGTAAGTTTAAATGTATCGTACCTGCTGACGAGGCAAAAAGCAAGTCTTTGGCGTGATTTTTTCCTGACCGGCCCCGTGGGTTATAATTGCGTCAACCTAGGTGCGGTGAAAGGGGCTGTTTCACGTGAAACGAAGGTCGAAGATTTGGCTGGGCGTGCTGATTGGGTTGGTGCTGCTGGTGGGCGTCGGCTGGGGCGCGCTTGAGGCGACCATGCACCAGCCCAGTCCCGCAGCGGCACAGGCCGCGCGCAGTGCCGTCAAGACGGACTACGGGCTGGCGTTCAAGGCCAAGCACCCGGCAGGCGCCGGGGTGCTCTTTTATCCCGGGGCACTGGTCGCGCCGGCCAGCTACAGTATTTGGGCTAAGCGCTTAGCCGCCTCAGGGACCTCGGTGTACATTGTCCGCTTTCCGCTCAACTTGGCTGTGCTGCGCGGCAACCAGGCCGACCGGGTGCTGGCAGAAACCAAGGGGCCAGTCGTCATCGGCGGGCACTCGCTGGGCGGTGTCATGGCGGCGCGCTACGCCAAGGTGCACCAAACCAAGCGCCTGGCAGGGGTGTTTTTTCTAGCGAGCTACGCGGACCAAAAGGGCCGGCTGACCAAGCGCGGGCTGCCGGTGCTTGCCGTCACCGCCGACCATGATCAGGTGCTGAACTGGACCGCGTACCGCAAGGCGAAGGCCAATCTGCCTAAGACCACGCAGTTCGTGGAACTCGTTGGCAACCACGCCGGTTTTGGCAGCTACGGCAAGCAACGCGGCGACGGCCCAAGCCCGGTGTCTGATGGCGCCCAGCAGCGCGCCGTTGCGCAGACGCTGCGCCAGTGGCTGAAGACGCAGGTCAACCGCTAAAAGCGCCTGCCAGATCCTGGCAGGCGTGGGCTTAGGCATGGCGGCGGAAAAAGTCGGCGGCGGTAAAGCCCGGCGGTTCCTTCAGGCCGGCAGTCAGCTCGGCAAACAGCGCGCGGCGCTGCTTGGCGTCCAGCGGATGGCCGGCCTTTTGAGCCTGAAACACCGCTGCCGTCAACCTTTCCGTGAGGTCGGGGTGCTGGCTTTCCCACAGCAGAATCGCAGCCTTTTTGGCCTTCGCCGCCACCAGCTTTTCCGGGTGGCGGTGATAATAATAGCCGATGTTGGCACTGTGGAACGACCGGTAGCCAAAGCCGCGGGCGTCGTCGAGGACGGCGTGCGTGATGGGATCGACCACTCGGATGCGCCGCAGCGGCTTGGTGTCTTTCGCGGCGCCAGCCGGCAGCGGCAGTTCGTAGACTTCCATCGCGTAATCTCGTTTGATCATCAGCGGATCTCCTTTCCTTGCGCTAAAATGAGATTACGCATTTTAAATCGGAGGCAGCTTGATGAAAAAAATTACCGCCGGCATCATCGCCCATGTGGACGCCGGGAAAACGACGCTGTCAGAAGCCCTTTTATACAAAACTGGCGCGCTGCGCCAGCTCGGCCGCGTCGACAACGGGGAAGCCTTTTTGGACTCCGACGCGCTGGAAAAAGCGCGCGGGATCACGATTTTTTCGCACGAGGCGAAGCTTCAATACCAGGACCTGGAACTGACGCTCTTGGACACCCCGGGACACGTGGACTTTGCCAGTGCGACCGAGCAGGTGTTGTCCGTGCTCGATTGTGCGGTGCTGGTGGTTTCAGCGACCGACGGCATTCCCGGCTACACGCGGACTTTATGGCGGCTGCTGGCGCGCTACCAGGTGCCGGCGTTTATTTTTGTGAACAAAATGGACGTGCCTGGTGCCGACCAGGCCCAGGTGCTGGATCAGCTGCAAGGCGCGTTCGGGGACGGCTGTATCGCCTTTACCGACCTGAACCAGGACCGGCAGGAGACCATTGCGCTGCAGGATGACGCGGCGCTGGACGAGTTTTCAACCACAGGCCAGCTGGCGGATGCCACGATTCAGCGGTTGATTGCTGCCCGTAAGGTGACGCCGGTGTACTTCGGCTCGGGCCTGAAGCTGCAGGGCATTGATGACCTGCTTGCCGGGCTTGAACGTTGGACCCAGCCGTTGCAGCCGACTGCGGATTTTGGGGCGCGCGTGTTCAAGATCTCATATGACGACAAAGGCGAGCGGCTGACCTGGCTGCGCGTCACCGGCGGCAGTCTGAAACCCAAGCAGGTGCTGCTTGGCGAGCAAAAGGCGAACCAGCTGCGCTTGTACAATGGGGAAAAGTTCTCGGTGGTGCAGGAAGTGAGTGCCGGCCAAGTGTGCGCGATCCCGGGCCTTCAGGACACGCACCCGGGGCTTGGCCTGGGCGTTGAGCCAGACGCCAAACCACCGGTGATGCAGCCGGTCATGACCTACAAGCTGGCGCCGCAAGCAGAAGACCCGCGGGCGTGTTTGACCGCGCTGCGGCAGCTGGAAGACGAAGACCCGGCGCTGAAGGTGAGCTGGTCCGAACGGCTGCAGGAGTTGCGTGTGTCGATTATGGGCAAGGTGCAGCTGGAGATTTTGACCCAGCTGCTCGCCCAGCGCTTTGACCTGCACGTTGCGTTTGGCACTGGCAGCATTTTGTACCAGGAGACGATCACCCAGGCCGTCGAAGGGGTCGGCCACTTTGAGCCGCTGCGCCATTACGCCGAAGTCCACCTGTTGCTGCAACCGGCGCCGCGCGGCAGCGGCATGACCTACGCGAGCGACTTGCCGGTCGAAGCCTTGAGCAAAAACTGGCAGCACCTGGTTCTGGCCAACTTGACGGCCAAGCAGCACATTGGGGTGCTCACCGGATCGCCTTTAACCGACGTGAAAATCACGCTGGTCGGCGGACGCGGGAGTAACGTCCACACGGTGGGCGGCGATTTTCGCGAGGCCACCTGGCGCGCCGTGCGGCAGGGGCTGATGGAACTAAAGCAAACCGGCGGCGACCTGCTGCTGGAGCCGTGGTACAGTTTTCGGCTGGTGGTCGCGCAAGACCAGGTGGGGCGCGCCATGGCCGACGTCGACCGCATGGCCGGCACGGTCGACCCGCCCACCGTCCCGGACCGCAATGGCACCGTGACGCTGACCGGTTTTGCACCGGTTGCGGCCATGCAAGACTATGGCCAAACCGTCAGCACCTACACCCATGGCCAGGGCCAGCTGGAGCTGCTGGTGGCGGGCTACCGGCCGTGCCACAACGCGGCGGATGTGATCAAGGACATTGGCTACACGGAGATCGGCGATACCGCCAACCTGCCGGGCTCTGTATTTTGCGCGCACGGCGCCGGGTACCCGGTGGCGTGGGAGGACGTGCCGGCCGCCGCGCATGTGCCTTACCGATACACTCCGGCGGAATTAGCCGCCATGACGGGAAAGAAGGACTAGTTTGACGCTTGCAGAATCGACGTTTATGTTGCCTGAAAAGGCGCAGCTGACTTGCGAACAGCAAACCATTCAGCAACAGGTGCTGGCTTTTATTGCCGCGCACTGCCGCGACTCCCAAGCCGCCGTGTTCGTGCTCGAAGGCGATGCCGGCACGGGCAAAAGTGCGCTGCTCAGCGCCGTGTTCAGTGCCGTGCAAAAGCAGGCCCGAACCTCTGGCGGTAAGCTTGCCGGCACCACCAACCGGCTGCTGGTCAACCATAACGAAATGCTGAAAATCTACTGGGAAGTGGCCAGCCAGGCCCAGTGGCTGCACAAGGCTGATTTTCAAAAACCGACGCCGTTTATCAACGCTGGCCACAAGGCGGATGTCGTGTTCATCGATGAGGCCCAGCTGCTGCTCAGCCAGCCCGACCCGTTCAACAGGTTCCGCCAAACTAACCAGCTCACAGAGCTCTTAAAGCTGGCCCATGTGGTCGTGCTGGTCTTGGACCTGCACCAGGTCACCAAGTTGAAAAGTCTGTGGACTCCGGCGATGATCAAGCAAACGCTGGCCGGCCATGTCGTTCAGCGGGTGCAGCTGACGGGGCAACTGCGGATGCAGTCCCCAACAGTCGCAGCGTGGGTAGATGCATTCGCCTCTGGGCGCCTGCTCCCGCCGCCGCATCCGGCCAATTATCAGCTGCGCGTGTTTGAAGACGGGGTCCCCTTGTACGACTGGATCAAGGAGATGAACCGCCAGCACGGCCTGGCGCGAGTGCTGGCCACAGCGGATTTTCCGTTTCGCGTGTACACGAAGGACCCTTGGTACGTGCAGGCCGGCAAGCTGCGGCTGCCGTGGGACCGAGTCAACTTCACCGACCGCCCCTGGGCCAGCCAGCCGCAAACCATCAATGAGGTTGGCTCGATTTACACGATTCAGGGCTTTGACCTCAATTACGCCGGGGTGATCCTGGGCCCCAGTGTGGATTACGAGGCGAAAACGGACCGGATTACGATCGACCCGGCCCGCTTCGAGGACCAAACAGCGTTTCGGCGGCGGCCCGATGGGACAGATTCAACTGCCGATCGTACCGCCATCATTTTTCACGTCATCAATATTTTGCTCAAACGTGGCCGCATGGGGCTGGGCTTGTACGCCGTGAATGCGGCGCTGCGCCAGCGGCTGCTGGCATTATAAGGCGATCGGCCTGGTCATTCCTGCGTTTTGCGGGGATGCCAGGCCATTTTCATGTAGACGTTGCCGGCTTTGAGTTCGGCCTGCATCTGGGCCTGGCGCTTGGCGCGAGTCGCCGGGCGCTTGGCCTGCGCGATCCAGTTGAGGTAATCGGTGCGCTGGTATTGCGGCCGGGCGGCGAACGCCTTGCTGAGGCCAGCTTGCGCCAGTGCTTGGGTGATTGCTTCGGGGACAGACACAGGTGGCCGGCGTTTTGGCGCGGCTGAGGCGGCCCCGTTCAGGCGCAAAGTCACCAGTTCAGCAATCAACGCTTCAGGCAGCGGCTGGTCAAACGCAAAGCGGATCGCGCCTTTGGAATGCGGGTACGGCGCAATTTTGGCCGGTGCGATCGCGGTCAGCGGGCCGCTCGTCGGGTACAGCGCAATGTCGTGCGCATTGGCGCCGAAGTACACCAGGTCCCGGCCCGACTCGAAAAAGGTCGGTTTGGCGTAGCTGATCTTCTCCTGGGCGGTTGGCAGCAGCGTTTTTAACAGCTGGTACATGGCCCGCAGCTGGGGTTGAGCGGCCGGGGCGGCTTGGTCAATGTAATCGGTAATTTCAGTCATGGTGAGGCTCCTTTTTGAATTCAGCCGCGTGCGCCGCGAAAAACTGGGCGTAGGTCTGCACTTCGGGCAGGTTCTGCCAGCGCCCCGGGGCGACCGGCACCTGGTCCAGGTCGTAGAGTTTAGCGTGTGACAGCGCGAGCAGGAACGGCGAGTGGGTGGCGATCACGAACTGATTACCGAAAAAGCGGGCACGGTCCGCGAGGTCGGCGGCCAGCTTTTGCTGGTTGGCCGGCGACAGCGAATTCTCCGGTTCGTCCAGCAGGTAGAGCCGCTCGTCCTGCAGCTTGTCCTGGAAAAACTGCAAGGCACTTTCGCCATTGGAGAATTCGCGGGCGTTTTTGGCCAGGTTGTCGCGCACATAGCGAGACTGGGTCTTGCTGCGGGCCTCCAGGACCTTCTTCAGTTCATCGTAGTCGCTGAGGTCGTGGTACTGAAAACTGGCGAACTTGTTGTCAAGATAGTCGTCGAACATGTCATCGCGGCGCCGGTCGATCTGCTGGTTCAACGCGCGGGTGTTCAGCATCGCGTCGAACACTTCGTCGGAGGAGATAATCGCTGACTCATCTGGGATTGGGGCGGCGAGTTCAAAATTGCACAGCGCCAGGTAGTCGGCCTCAAAGCTCGAGCGGTTGTACAGCGTGCCGCGCGCCAGGCCCAGTTTTTCGGCGATCACGTTCAACAGCGTCGATTTGCCCGAGCCGTTGTCGCCGTAGAAAATTGTGATGGGTTCAAAGGTCAGCTCTGGCACATGCTTTTGCGGGAAGATTTGAAACGGGTAGTAGGTCGAGTACGCACGTGATTTTTGTTTGATGAAAAAGTCCCACTCGGCGTCCTCATCGGGCAGGGTGAACGTGCTCAGAAAAGTCATGGGCGCACCTCCTTTGGGGCAATTGTACCCAGTCAAGGGCCGGCATGACAATAAAAAAACAGCGGCGCATGATCATTGCGTCACTGTTTGATGAGAAGTTTGGATTAGCGGTTGATCGACCGGGCCATGCGGGCGATCGCGTGGCGGGTACCACGGATGGCCTTGCTCAGCGGGTAAATGGTTTCGGTTGGCGGCACAACGCCCCAGCCGGCATCGCCGATGTGCTGGATGTCGACCCCGTCGATCTTGTTGCGGATCGCGACGGACTCAATGTAGCTGGCCCCGGAGCCTTCTTGCGAGGTCCCGATGGTGCTCATGACCAGCGCACCGTTTTCGTGGGCGAGCTTGACGATCTTCTTGATCTCGTCGTCGTCCAGGCCCGGCACGGTGCCGACTGCCGGCACCAGAATCACGTCGGCCCCGGCGTCCAGGAAGGATTGGGTGGCCTCTACGGAAACGACCGGCTCGTTGACGCCGGCGCCGTGCATCTTGCCGGCGATAACCAGACCCTTGAAGACTTTCTTCGCGACCTTGATGTTCGCGGCGATCTGGGCGTTGGTGACGCCGGTGCCAGGATTGCCGGTCAGGCAGACGAAGTTGAAACCGAGGCGCTGAACCTCAGTCAGGGTTTTCTCGGAAGCCATGCGGCCCTCGGGGATCACCAGCCGGGTCTCAGCCATGTCGGTGTTCGGGTCGACTGGCTCCAGGTTGACCCCAATCGGGCGCCCGACCAGCTTCTGCAGACGGTGAATGCTTTCGCCGTCGTGGCGCGGTTTGGCCGTTGCCAGATCGTCCTCGCCCGGGTAGAGCCCCAGGATAATGGGATTCAGGACATCCATGCCGTTGAGCAGGATCAGGTCGGCGCCAAACGCGGCGGCGACTTCGGAGTACGTGATGCCGTCTTGGGGTGGCGTGAGCACGACATTTTCAGACAACACGGTGCGGCCTTCGGAGGCCTTGATGCTTTGCTTGAGCTCGGCCCCGTTCATGGCGAGGACCTCGCTGCTGGTGGTACTGATCAAACGTTTAACCATAAGAAACTCCCTTTCGCACGCGGCCGACCCTCAGGCGGCGTCTTCTGCAGCCTGGCCAGCTTCTTCGATTTTTTGCGACTTGTTGACGACCAGCAGGAATGGCAGATAGATTAGCGTGTCGATGACGATGTTAAAAATCTGGATCAATGCGCCGGCAAAACTGTTGGTGGTCAAAAAGCCCGAAATGATTGGCGGCATGGTCCATGACACCATGGTTCCGGTGGTCAGCGGCACCAGGCCGGTGGCCATGACGATGTAGGTCGTGAGCGTGTTCCACATCGGGGCGAGGATGAAGGGGATGATCAGCGTCATGTTTAACACGATCGGCATCCCGAACATGGTCGGTTCATTGATGTTGAACAGGCCAGGCACGATGGTCAACGGCGCCAGTGTTTCCAGTTGCTTGCTGGAGCGGTGCACGAGCACCAAGATCCCGATGCCAAGGACCAATCCCAGTGTAGCACCGCCGCCGCCCATGAAGACAAAATTGTCGATGAACGGTTCGGTGATGATGTGGGCGCCGTGGTCGAGCGACAGCTTGCCGGCCTGAGCGAGCTTCAGGTTGGCGCCGGAGTTCATCAGCCACACTGGCTGGATCATGTTGTTGACCACGTTGGCGCCGTGAATCCCGACGAACCAGAAGGCGCTGTTCAAGAACGTGATGACCAGGGTGCCGCCCAGGGTATCGCCGAGCAGTCCCAGCGGTTTCGACAACACGTGCATGATGAGCAGATGGATGTTGCCCATCCCGGTCCAAGAAAACAGGGCGTACACCGCACCGAATAAGGTAATAATGGCAAACCCAGGAATCAGCGCAGAGAAGCTTTTCCCGATGGCCGGCGGCACGGAATCGGGCATGTGGATCTGCACGTCGTGGTTGATGAACCATTGGAAAATGCCGCCGGCGAGCAGGCCGATGATGATGCCGACGAACAGACCCTTGGAGCCCAGAAAGTCGTACGGCATGCCCTCGGCCGGCGCCTTGGCCCCAGTGAAAATGCTGGGGGTGACGACAAAGTACGAGGCGACAGCGATGATGCCGGCGGACTTGCCGTCGGTATTGTGCTGCTCGGCGTAACTAGAGGCGATGCCAAAGCACCCGATCAGGCCCAGCAACCCGAATGACCCGTTGGTGATTTTGGTAAAAATTGAGAGCAGGGCCACGCCGTGCATGCTGACGCTGCCGATCCAGGCGGTCCAGGCCGCGACCGGAAAATTCGCCAGAATCATGAAGAATGACCCGACGATGATAAGTGGAATCGTGGTGGTGATCCCATCGCGAATCGCGATGAGCGGTTTGAAGCGACTAAGGGTGGTGGCGACCGGCATCAGATACTTTTCAATGATACCGGAGACGCCGCCTTTCTTTGAATCAGCCATAGATAATTCCTCCTTTAACGCCGGCGCTAGGCGCCTGGCGTCATCCTCAAAGCAATGAATGGTGTGATCACGCAGCGCTCCCCCTAAACCTGACCACTGATGATCACAACTTAAGCCTAAAGCAATAAATTCATGGTAGTCAATCAATCGTACTGCCAATGGTTTTGTTATTATTAAGGCTATTATAAATATTGTTATTATTGCCGCCGATAAGGCTGCTTGGTCAGCATTTCTGATGGCAAGGGAAGTGCGCAATCGGTGGCGAGGACGGCCGACGCCGCAGCATTGACCGACAAATTGCCGCTGCCGTCAGGCTTCGTTTGCAGGGACCACCTTCTGATTGCTAGACCAATTTTAATAACTCGTTCAATATACCGCCATGAAAACAGATGGCAATAGATTATGTCAGCTTGTCTAACACCAGAACCAATTATTGTTTGTGCAGTTAGCGGCGCCGGATTCGGCTTTTACACACGCGCCGCATAAGGCCTATAATGACGCTTATAAAGCGAAGAAAAGAAGGCATCTCCCATGAAAATCGAAGAAGGCTACATGCCGTTTCACGGTTACAAAACGTACTACCGCATTGTCGGCGAAAAGACGCCAGGCAAGGCGCCACTGCTGCTGATCCACGGCGGCCCCGGCTCCTCGCACAACTATTTTGAGCTGATGGATGACTACGCCGAAACTGGCCGGCAGCTGATCATGTATGACCAGGTCGGCTGCGGCAAGTCATCGCTGCCGGAGGACGAAAGCATCTACGTTCGCGAAACCTGGCGCGAAGAACTCGTCGCGCTGCGCGAGTACCTGCACCTCGATGAAATCCACATGCTGGGCCAGTCGTGGGGCGGGATGCTGGAGATGTACTACCTGACCACGCTGGATCCTAAAGGCATAAAGTCGGTGATGATTGATGGCTCGCCGTCGTCCATCAAGCTCTGGATCAAGGAGCAGCACCGGTTGATCTCCTACCTGTCATACGAGGACCGCACCGCGATTGCCGAGGCCGAGCGCACCGGCGATTTCACGAGTCCGAAGTACTTGGCCGCCAACGACCGCTACATGGAGCGTTACTGCTGGGACGACCCAACACCGGACTCCCCGGAGCCGCTGCGCCGGCCGACCAACGGCAAGCGCGCGAGCCTGATTGCCGAAGGGCCAAACGAATTCACCGAAAACGGCACAATTTCCGACTTTGAAGTGACCGATGACCTGCACAAGATTCACGTGCCGGTGCTGGTCACAAACGGCACCGATGACCTCTGCACACCGCTGATCGCCAAAACCGTCTACGATCACATTCCAGGCGCCAAGTGGCACTTGTTTGCCAACTCCCGGCACCTGGCACTGCTCGACCAGCACGACGAGTTCATTTCCGTGCTGGACCAGTGGCTAAACGCGCACGACTAATCGTGCAAGAGGGATAAAAACATGAGTGAACCGCTGAATGATACGATCAACCGTCAGCTTCAGCACCGCACCATCCGATATTTTACGGATGAGGCGCTGTCGCAGGAGACCTTGACCCAGTTGGTCGCCGTCGCCCAGCACACCGCGACCTCGCATTATTTGCAGAGCTTTTCGGTGCTGTCGATCACAGACCGACACCTGCGCGGCCAAATTGCCGCGATCGCCAAGCAGCCGTACATCAATCAAAACGGGCACCTGTTTGTGTTCGTCGCCGACCAGCGTCGCGCGGCGGTGATCGCCAAGCAGGCCGGTGTTTCGGAGACTCATCTTGGATCAACCGACAAGTTTATTCAGGCAGTGTCGGATGCTGTGCTGGCCGCGCAAAACGTGGTGAACGCGGCCGAAAGCTTGGGCCTGGGCACGGTGCTGCTCGGCAGTATCCTGAACGACCCGCGGCAGCTGATTTCGCTGCTGGGACTGCCGCAGTTGACCTTCCCGGTGCTGGGCCTGATCGTCGGCCACCCGGCGCAGACTCCGCAGGAAAAGCCGCGGCTGCCGGAAGCGGCCGTGCATTTTGAGAATCGGTACGCGCTGCTAGAGCCGCTGGCGCTGGCGGATTATGATCAGGTCATTCACGACTACTACGCGACCCGCGACACCAACCGGCGCGAGGAGACCTTCACGGCGCGTATTGCGCGATTTGCGCAGGTTCTGCCGGAAAAGCGCGGCGAGCTTCAGGCGGCGATTCGTGAGCAAGGATTTCTAGCTGAATAAACCGCACAAAAGCGGCGTCGGAAAATTTTCCGACGCCGCTTTTGCCGTGCCTCAACTCATTCCGCTATCGCTGTGGTTTTACCCAGCAGTGCTGCCTGGGCCGCGACGTTAATGATGTGCCACGGCCGGTCGAACCCCGGTTGGAAGAAAAAGTCAGCGTAGGCCAGATCGCTCAGGGTCATTTTGCCCTGAATGGCCAGGCTGATGGCGTTGATGTTGGCCGTCACGTCGACCTTGGACATGATCTGCGCGCCTAAAATGCGCTGGCTATCCGCCGCGTAGGTTAGCTTAAAGTACACCGGGGCGTTACCCGCAGCATCTGGTACAAACGCCGGGCGCGCGGTATCTTCGACATATATCGATTTGATGGCAATGCCCAGCTTGGCAGCGGTGCCTTCCTTGCCGCCGGTGCTGGCAAAATGGTAGTCAAACACCGAAAGCGCTGAGGAGCCGGAGACTGCAGGCATTTTCATGGGCTGGCCGAGAATGTTCTTTGCCGCCGTCCGGCCTTGCCGGCGCGCCACTGTCGCCAGCGCAATGCGCTGTTTGCCGCCGACCGGGGCGTAAGGGACCAAGGTGGCATCGCCCACGGCGAAGACATCCGCGGCTGAGGTTTGCTGGTAGTCGTTCACCTTGATCAGGCCCTTGGCGTCAAGGTCGACGGCGCCTTTCAACCAGTGGGTGGCCGGCTTGATCCCGGCGGAGAGAATCACCAGGTCAGCGGGAAACTCCGCCTTATCAGTGAGCACACCCGAGACCTGACCGTCTTTACCGGTGAATTCCTCCACACTTTGGCCCATGGCTGGGGTGATGCCGTGTGCCACCAGGGTTGCCGTCAGCCGGGTCGTAAATTCCTCGTCGAGGTAAAGCTGCAAGGCGCGCGGCAAAATGTCGATCAAGGTGACATGCTTGCCGGCTTTGGCAAACACTTCTGCTGCCTCAACGCCGATATAGCCGGCGCCGATCACGACCACATTCGCCACGTCTGGGTCCACAGTTTTGGCCTTCAACCGGATCGCCCAGTCGCGGCCGCGCATGGCGTAAACGTTGGCAAGATCCGCGCCGGGCACGGCCAGTTTTGCGGGCTCGGCACCAACGGCCAGGACCAGCTGGTCGTAGTGCTCGGTGCGGGTGATGTCGTCATTTAAGTCATGCACGGTGACTTCGTGCTGCAGTGGCGAGACTGCTGTGATCTCCTGGCGCACGAAGACGTCGACGCCCTTGGCCCGAGCGCTGTCTGGGGTGGCGTAGCGAACATCATTCACGTTTTTCACGACGCCTTCCAGGTACAGCTGCATGCCGCAGGAGAGAAATGAGATAAAGTCCCCTTTTTCGTACCACTGGATCTCGGTTTCCGGCGTTTCTTGCAAGATGCCGCGCACCGCCTCGTATCCGCCGTGGGAAGAACCAACTACGATCACTTTCATCTGTTGAACCATCCTTTTTTGATTGCCGTCGATTAAAACAGCCACAATCCGTTTAATGATTTCAGCATATCATAAGGATGGTGTGAACGGTTACATTATCATTGGCTTACTTAGTCAACTATATGATTCTTGCGCACCGGCTCGCGGGTTGGCCGCGGTGAGAAGCTGCCACAATTGCTCAGACCAAACTGATGCTGATGGCAAAAAAGTTTGACATCTGGGCCCAGCGCTGATATGCTCTGGGTGTCAAATCCTTTTGACACCAGAAAGGAGCCTCATGCAAAATCAAATCTTGCGGCGGCGCAATGCGCTGGGGCTCACCCAGCAGGCGCTGGCCGAGCAGTGCGCCGTTTCGCGGCAAACCATCAATGCGATCGAAAATGATAAATACGATCCGACCCTGCGGCTGGCCTTCGCGCTGGCCAGGAGTCTGGGGACGACTGTGGACGAGTTGTTTAAGGGGGAATCGTGATGATACTTGCAGCTGTACTTGGTTGGGGACTGTTGGGTTTATCGCTCATTGCCATCGTGGTGATGATGCTCGCGCTGTATCGCGGCGGGGATGAGCGGCGCCACTTGATCGTGACTAACGCCGCGGCCGCCACCTTTAAAATGATTGCGCTGATCGACATCATCTTGATCGTGTTTTACGCCATTCAGGGGCATAATGTGATTGCTGCCAGTGACTCAAGCTACTTTGCCCAACTGACCATCATGGCGATCTTTTTCACCTATTACCTGTGGCATTATCAGCGCCGATTCAGCTAGACCGGCCAAAAAAATCGCCGCTGGCGGCGATTCCTTAATACGTTTGCGCGTCAAACCGGTTGTAGTACCACAGGTGTGCGGCGCGACCGGCGGTTTGCGTGATTTTAGTGACTGAAGTGTTGTCCGGTTCCGGCAAGCTCATGGGGTCTCTGGGCTGCAGCACCGCCAGCGCGGCGGCCTTGACCGTGAAGCCGTGGGTGACGACCACGATTTTCTGGTCGGGATAGCTCTCAGTCTGGGCGGCCATGAAGTCAGCCACGCGGGCCACTACGGCATCAAACGTCTCACCGCCTGTGGCGTACTTCACGTAACTCGGCAGGACGTCGTGTAGGATTGGGTCGTACACGTCGGGATGCTGCCGCTCCAGCTCGTGGTTATTTTGCCCGTCCCACTTCCCGTAGGAAATCTCCACCAGCCGCTGGTCCAGCGTGATTGGCAGGTGGGCCTTGGCGTTTAAAATGGCGGCTGTCTCCTGGGTGCGGGCCAGCGGGCTGACCAGCATCGCGGCGCACCCGCTGATGTCGAAGCTGGCCGCGAGGCGCTCGGCCTGCCGCTTGCCAGTCTCAGTCAGGTGGGTCCGCTCGTCGTTGATGATGCCTTGCTTGATGTAGTGTGTGTTGGCCGTGGTTTGGCCGTGGCGAATAAAGTAAAAAGTGGTCATGTTATCCTCCCTGACTGCTGTTGCTGTTATTATGGCACACTTCATCAAGTTGACATCAAATTTTAATCATGATACAGTGTGAGCATTCAAGGGAGCAGGAGGTTATTTTATGACAACCCAACAGATTCACAACCTCATTTCATCATCACGGTCATCTCGCATGCATTTGCGTAGACCGTGATTTGAGCTTCCTTCAAACCAAATGGTCTCGCAGGTGCTAATCCTGTGAGACCGTGACTGCTTCATCTCACGTCCTCACAGTCAGCTGTGAGGACGTTTTTTATTGGGACATTCGAGGAGGAGAAATTATGCCAGTTTATAACTTTGCTGCCGGCCCGGCCGTCATGCCGGTGCCGGTCGTCAACCAGATTCAAAAGGAACTGCCGTCGCTGAACGGGTCGGGGATGAGCATCATGGAGATCTCGCATCGCTCGGCCCAGTTCGATGACATTCTGCAAACCGCCAAGCAAGACCTGCGCGACCTAATGGCCATTCCCGATGATTACGCGATCCTATTCTTCCAAGGCGGCGGCACCGGTCAATTCGCGGCCGCACCGCTGAACATGGCGAGCAAGTACCACCACATCGCCGTGCTGGACTCAGGCCAGTGGGCGACCCGCGCACGAGACGAGGCGGCTAACCTCGGGGTGACGGCCGACACGGTGGGGTCGAGTTTGGCGGACCACTATCACCACTTGCCACACCTCGCCGCACCGCTGGCGAAGGACACATACGACTACCTGCACATCACGACCAACAACACCATTGAAGGCACCGCGTACCGCGACCTGCCGAACGCCAACGGCACGCCGCTGATTGGGGACATGTCTTCGAACATTTTGGCACAGCGCTACCGCGTCGAAGACTTCGCTGAGATTTTTGCCGGCGCCCAGAAGAACCTGGGGCCGGCCGGTGTCACCCTGGTCATTGTGAAAAAGGCGCTGGTGCACCACCTGACTGGCCTGCCCAGCATGCTGGACTATGACCTATTCATCAAAAAGGATTCGCTGTACAACACGCCGCCGGTGTTCGCGATTTACGCGCTGGGGCTCACCCTCAAATGGGCGAAGGCCCAAGGCGGCGTTGATGCCTTGCAGGCGCGCAACGAGCAAAAGTCCGCGAAGCTGTACGCCTTTCTCGATCAGTCCAAGCTGTTCCATAACTTAGTCAAGCCGGAGGACCGTTCGCTGACCAACGTGCCGTTTGTCACCGGCGACGCCAAACTGGACCAAGCGGCCGTGGACGCCGCGGCGCAGGCGGGGCTGATGAACCTCAAGGGCCACCGCAGTGTCGGCGGCCTGCGCGCCAGCTTGTACAACGCGATGCCGGAGGCCGGCGTCGACGCGTTGATCGATTTTCTTCACGATTTTGAGCAGCACCACTAGGAGGCAAACGACATGTATCAAGTGAAAACATATAACGCGATCGCCCAGGCCGGGCTCGACCGCTTCACCGCAGATTTTGCGCTTAACCAAAGCGACCAGCCGGACGCGTACCTGATCCGATCGGTCAATTTGCGCGACGCCGAGTTTCCGGCAAGCCTGAAGGTGATCGTCCGCTGCGGCGCCGGCTACAACAACATTCCGCTGCACCGCGCCACCGAGGCCGGCATCGCCGTCTTCAACACCCCTGGCAGCAACGCCAACGCGGTCAAGGAGCTGGTCGTGGGGATGCTGGTGATTGCCTCGCGCAGCCTGTACTCCGCGGTGACCTACGCGGAGCACAACAGCGGCGCCGACATTTCCACCCGCACGGAAAAGGAAAAGACCCAGTTCAACGGCACCGAGCTGGTCGGTAAAACGCTGGCCGTCATCGGCGTCGGCCACGTCGGGGCCAAGGTCGCCGCAGCCGCCAGTGCCTTGGGCATGAAAGTGATCGGCTACGACCCGTACCTGTCCGCCGACAGCGCCTGGCACATCCCGACCGCAGCGATCCGCGCCCAAACGCTGGCGGAGGCGCTGAAGGACGCCGATTACGTCACGGTCCACACCCCGAAAAACGAGGAAACCACTGGCCTGATCGGGGAAAAGGCGCTGAACGAAATGAAGCCGGGCGCCGTGCTGTTGAATTTTGCCCGGCTGGGCATTGTCGATAACGCCGCGGTGCTCAAAGCGCTGGATGGCGGGCGGCTCAAGCGGTACCTGACCGATTTTGGCGAAGACAGCATCCTGGATCGGCCGGACATTTTGGTCACGCCGCACATTGGCGGCTCAACCGCCCAGGCTGAGGACAATGGGGCAGTGCAAGGTGCCGAGACGGTGATGCAGTTTCTGGAAACCGGCAACGTCGTCAACTCGGTCAACCTGCCTCACCTGGATGTGCCGTTTACCACGCGCTTTCGCCTGACCGTCATGCACCAAAACATTCCGAACATGGTCGGTCAGATCACGACGCTGCTGGCCAATGAGGGCATTAACATTGAGGGCATGAGCAACGCGGCGCTGGCCAAAACGGCGTACACTGTCATTGACATCGACGCGCTGAATCAGGCCGACGCTGCGGCGCTCTTGACCAAGCTAAACGCCATTCCGGCGGTGTATCGCACACGCCTGCTGAACAACCCGCGCCTGTGATAAAAACGGTTGAGCCACCTGGCGAGCGGGGTGATCGTTGACTCAGCAAAACCATGCCGACAAGGAGGCGAGAGATGACAAACAGCCCTCAAATTTCAAGGTTTCAGTTGGTTGGCGAGCCAGCCAACGCGGCGCCAATGGCCAAATACATGAAGAACCAATTTCTATTCGTCGGGGTGAAGACGCCGGCGCGCCTGGCTCAAAGCAAGGCGCTGCTGCACGCCAGTTTGCAGGTGCCGACGACTGCGGTGATGGCCTGGAGCCAAGCCCTGTATCGGCGGCCCGAGCGCGAATACCAGTACGTCGCGATTGACCTGGCCAAGCACAACTGGCGAAGATTTTCCGTGGCGGAACTGCTGGCGCTGCGGCCGCTGGTCGTGGCCAAAACCTGGTGGGACACCGTCGACGCCTGGCGTGTGGTGTACGGCCGCGCCGCTGACGCCGAGCCGGCGGTCAAGCGGCAGTTATTTGACGTGTTTGAGGCCAGCGCTAATTTGTGGGAGCGGCGCATCGCGCTGGATCTGCAGCTGATGAGCAAGGACCAGACGGACCTTTCGATGCTGCAGCAGGCGATCCTGCGCGACCGCGAGACGCCGGAGTTTTTCATCCAAAAGGCGATTGGCTGGGCCCTGCGGCAGTACAGCAAAACCGACCCGCAATGGGTGCGCGCCTTTATCTCCGGACACCAGCTGAGCAAGCTGGCGGTGCGCGAAGGCACCAAGTATATTGACCGCTAGGGTTGTATTCGCTTGCATGGGTTGCGATAATTGAACCAATAGCTTCAGGGGGGCTTTTGCATGAGTGTAAAAAAGTGGAACACAATCTTTACCATTGCGGTGCCGGTCGGCGTCGCACTGATTTTCATCCTGACGCGCATCCTGACCGGGCCGCACACGCGCCTGTTGGCCTGGATCGGCCTGTTTGTCTGGCTGATCGGGTCGCAGGTCTGGCAAAGCCGCGTCACGATGAGCCGCTACCGCGCGCAGGCCAAGCTCTGGGAGCTGGCCGATGACCGCGGGCTGACGACCGCCGCGGTGCGCCAGCTGGTGCCGCAGTACTCCGAGCATGATCTGGACGAATCGCGGCCGGAGAACCACCGCTTTTTGATGAGCAAGGCCGCTATCTCAACGCTCACCGCCAAGCTGCCGAGGCAGCAGGCGCCGGTGAAGAAGCACCATCGCAAGTAGACCCAGTAAAGGAGCAGTGGGATGAGTCTGACAAAATCGCGGCTGCTGTACGCAGCCTTAATGCTGGTGACGTTGGTGATCGCCGTGGCGCTGGGCGGCAACTCTTCGCGGCTGGGAATGCTGCTGTGGGTGATGTGGCTGCTGCTTTCGGCCGGCTACAACAAGCAGCGTCTGCGCGCGTTGGACCAAAAGCTCGATGAGATCTGGCGGCTAGTCGATGCGCAGGGATTGACTGCGGCAGATTTGAAGCAGTACACCCCGCAGTACGGCACCCTGGACCTCAAGATGACGCGGCCGGGCCGGCGCCAGTTTTACCCCTCGATGAAGGCGACGGATAAATTGCTGGCGGCGCTGCGCGAACAGGCGCAGACCGCCGCGGATGATCAATGAGCACACCACAAAAGCAGACGGCAGTGATCCGATTCGGACCGCTGCCGCCTGTTTTTTGCTGTTAGTTGCCTTGCTTGCGCCGCCGCTTCAGCAGTTCGGCCAAATCGGCGATGTCCTTCGGCGGCGTCTTGGTGTCGTGCAGCTGCAGGTGCGGGAAGGAATTCAGCAGGCGCCGCTGGACCCAGCTCAGGCTCGGCAGCTTGGCCATATCGGCCTGGTGCTGGCGGTAATCCTCCAGCCAGCCGTGTTCTTTTTCCAGCTTGGCTGCGGCGGTATCGACCGAGGTGCGCAGTTCCTGCTTCTTCTGGTCGATGGCGTCGCCGATGCGCTTGGTCGCCGCGCCCATGGCCAGCACGTTGGCCAGCGTGAAGCCGAAGTCGAACATGAAGAGGACCAGGAACAAGATCGCGGCAAAAATGCCGTATTTGACGTCCAGGTGGGTCACGAACCGTGCCACAAACGGGTGCACGACCTTGACCACGAACACGACCCCGATGCCCCAAAACGCAGAGATCGGCAGGGCAACGCGGCCCTGAAAGTTCAGGGGGATGTTCGAGTAGTCCCACCACCGGGCGTGGAACAATTTTTCCATCAGCCAGGAGGTCACATATTCGATGATGGTGATCAGCACTGCCGACCCCAAGTAGAGCCACAGCAGGTTATCCTCAACCGGCCGCAGCAGCGCGAGCACAGCGGTGATGGAAAACCCGTAAACCGGGATCACCGGGCCGTTGAGAAATCCTGAGTTGACCCACTGCCGCTTCTTGAAACTGACATAACCCGACTCCCACACCCAGCCGACAAAGGCGTAGGCGAAAAAGTACAGGACCCAGAGGGTGAATTGTTGTTCGATGAGGAGCGTTTGGGTGTTCATGGTGGGCCTCCCGGCGTGCGCGGATAAATTAATCTAATTGTACTTTAGCATAGCGACCGCGCCGACACACGGGTTGGCCGACGTGCGGTCCGTTGGTATACGCAAAAATCCTATCAGACGGGCTTGTCATCGCTTTCCGTAGCGCCTAGTATATACCATAGAGATTATCCTAAAATCTGGTAGAAGTGAGGTGAGCAAGGTTGGCCGAGTCAGAACTTGAAACCTTGTCCCCATTTGAACTGAGTTTGTACCTGGAGCGACAGATCGACCCGCACCAAGGACTGCCGCTGCTGAATGCGGGCCGCGGCAACCCCAACTGGACGGCGCCGACCCCGCGCGAAGCGTTTTTCCTGCTTGGACAGTTTGCCGTGCAGGAGACCCTGCGCAGCACGCCGCAGCTGACCGCGCGGCAGATTCAGCCCAGCGTTCAGCGGGTGGCGCGATTTACCGAGTTTTTGGCGGGCCATCGCGGCTCTGGCGCGAAATTTCTAAAGACGGTGAGCCAGGCGCCTGAGAATCAACTCGGCGAGCCGTTTGAAGACTGGTTGACCCAGGCCTGCGACGCGATCATCGGCGATAACTATCCGGCGCCGGTGCGGTGCCTGCCGGTGGCCGAACAGCCGCTGAAGGCGTACCTGAGCCGCGAGCTGTTTCAAAACCGGCCGCTGGCTTTCGACGTGTTTCCCACGGAAGGCGGCACGGCCGGCATCTGTTACCTGTTTGACACCCTGATGCACACCGGGCTGCTGGACGCCGGCGACCGGATCGCCCTGTTTTTGCCGACGTTTGCGCCGTACCTGGAGCTGCCCAAGCTCCCGCACTACCATTTTGACGTGGTGAAGATCCGAGCGCACCAGGTGCAGGAGGCCGGCGGGCGCACCAGCTACTGGTACGCCGATGAGGAACTGGCCAAGCTGCGCGATCCGCGGGTCAAAGCCGCGTTCATCGTCAATCCTAGTAACCCGACGGCCAATGCGCTGGCCCCGGCCACGCTGAAAACCTTGCAACAACTGGTTGCCGGGCCGCGGCCGGACCTGATGATCCTCAGCGACGACGTGTATGGGACGTTTGTACCGCAGTTTTTGTCCGTGTTTGCCGCGCTGCCGCACAACACGGCGCTGCTGTATTCTTTTTCCAAGTACTTCGGCGCGACCGGCTGGCGCGTTGGCGCGCTGGCGGTGGCCAAGGACAACATTTTCGATGAGCTGATTGCCAAACTTCCCAGTGACGTCAAAACGCGCGTCGATGCGCGCTACGCCTCGGTCACAACCGACCCGGACGACCTGGGCTTCATCGACCGGCTGGTCGCCGATTCGCGGGACATCGCGCTGAATCACGCGGCCGGGCTGTCAGGGCCGCAGCAAGTGATGAGCGCGCTGTTCGCCCTGTATGGCATGGCCACGGAAGGCCAGGCCTACAAGCGTGAGGTGATCAACATCTGCCGTACCCGCGAAAAGCAGCTGCTGGCGGTGATGGGCCTGGCCCAGCCGCTGCCCGCGCTGGACACGGCGTACTACTGCGACATCGACCTGCTGAAGTGGATCACGACCCGGTATGGCGCCTCTTTTGCCAAGTACGTGCAAAAGCGCTGGACCGTGACCAAGCTCTTAGTCGCGCTGGCCAAGCAGCAGCACGTCATGCTCCTGAAAACCAGTGCCTTTGGCAGCAGTCCCTGGGCGGTGCGGGTGTCGCTGGCCAACTTGGCGACCAGCCAGTACGAGGAGATCGGCACCCGCCTGATCGCGCTGATGGATGGGATCCAAACCGATTGGCAAAAGGAGGCGCTGGCATGATCACCAAATTTGAAGAGGTGGCCGGGCAGCTGGCCGACCGCGTGCGCCGAGGGGTGTATTCGACGGCGCAGCGCCTGCCGTCCGAATACGACCTGGCCAAGGAATTTGACGTCAGCCGGCTGACGGTCCGCAAGGCGATCGACCTGCTGATCCGTCAGCAAGTGCTGGTCAAGGACCCGGGAAAAGGGACTTACGTCATGGCGACCCCGGAAAAAGTCGAAAGCGGGCGTCTAGGCCTGCAGGGTTTCACCGAAGCCGCTAAGGCCTACGGGAAGGTCAGCCGCACTGAAGTCCTGAGCTTCGGACCAGCCGACCATCTGCCGCCCGTCGTCACGCAGGCGCTGCAGCTGGAAAACCGGCATGACCAGCGGGTGGACCTGCTGGTGCGCCGGCGGTTTTGGGACGATGACCCCATGACCATCGAGAAAATCGCGATTTGCCATGAGTACGTTGCGGATCGCAAGGCGTCAGACTTTACCGGATCGCTGTTTGACCTGATCGAACGCGAGGTGCCGATTGCATACTCCCACCAGGAAATCGAGGCCATTTTGGTCGATTCGGAGTTGGCGGACCTGCTGCACGTGCACCTTGGCGACCCGCTGCTCCGGGTCAACTCGGTCACCTACACGGCTGATGCCAAGCCGATTTTCTACGACACGTCGTACTACCGCGCCGATAAATATTCGTTTAAGTCAACACTGACGCGGCAGGGACATTAAACCAGGCTGCGGAGGGCTCGCGGTTTTAGGGGGACAGCTAGCCTAACGCATTGCCGGCGCTCTTTGCCGGTGAGGGCTTAAGCTAGCTGCTCCCGCGTTGCGAACCTGGAGCGCAACTACAAGCTATTAGCCCAATATCAGTCGGACTCGCAATTTTTAAGGAGGTAGCTATGGACACCGAGACAATTAAGCAGTTGATTGCAGCGCATCGCGATGAGTTTCTCAAGGCGCTGGATGCAATCATGCAGATTCAAAGTGTGAAAGGGGAACCCGCGCCGCATGCGCCGTTCGGCAAAGGTCCGCGAGCCGTGCTGGACGCCGTCGTGAAGCTCGGCCAGCAGTACGGGTTTCAAACCGGCATCGTCAACGACGCGATGGCGTACGTGCAGTGGGGCGACGACAATGACGATTACGTCGGCATTGTCGGCCACCTGGACGTGGTGCCGGCCGGCGACGGCTGGTCATACCCGCCGTTCAAGCTGAGCGAAAAGGACGGCCGCTTCTTCGGCCGCGGCGTGCTCGACAACAAAGGCGCCAGCATCGCCAGCCTGTACGGCATGAAGCTGCTGAAGGACGCTGGCGTCAAGCTGCACCGCACCGTCCGCCTGATTTTCGGCTCGGACGAGGAAAGCGGGTCTTCCGATGTCCCACTGTATTTGAAGCAGGAAAAGGCCCCGCGCTTCGGCTTCACGCCGGACTGCAAGTGGCCGGTGGTGTATGGCGAACGCGGGATTGTGAACTACCAGATCAAAACACCGCTGCCGACCCAAACGATGGACCAGCTCAGCGACATTGTCGGCGACCAGGCGATGGATCACGTGCCCGACGAGCTGACCGCGGCGCTGAACGGTAAGCCGCTGACTGTAAAGGGCAAGCGCACGCCGACCAACGCCCCGGAAATGGGCGAAAATGCGATCACCTGGCTGGCGAAGCACGCCGTCGATGATGACCTGGTTCAAGGCCCGCTGAAGGATTACTTCCAGTGGGTGGTTGACGCCTTGCATGAAAAGCACTACGGCGAAGGCTTGGACATCGCGTTTGAAGACGCCGATTCTGGCAAGCTGATCGTCACGCCGTACAAGCTGACCAAGCAGGATGACGCGATGGTGCTGGAAGTGGCGATGCGCTACTCCGTCAGCTTCACCGAGGCTGATGTCACGGCCGGCCTGAAGAAGGCTGTACCGGCGGGAAGCACGATTACCGTCGTTCGCAGCATTCCTGGCGTCATGCATGACAAGCACGACCCGTTCATCGCCGAGCTGTCTAAGGTCTACGAAGACGTCACCGGCCTGGATGGGACGCCTTTGACCACCACCGGCGCCACATACGCCCGGGCCATGCCGAACATCGTGGCGTACGGGCCGAGTTTTCCGGGCCAAAAAGGGATCGCGCACAAGCAGGACGAATGGATGGATGAGAAGGACCTGATGCTGAACATGGCGGTTTACATGAGCGCCATCATCGCAATGGGCAACCAGCAGTAAAGGAGGAATTTTCTGATGAGCAAATGGGGCACAATTGCCACCTGGCGCATGGCGCACGAAGGCGTCGTGAAGGCCAGCAAGTTGTTAGCTGAAAACGGCAGCGCCGGGGATGCGGTCGAGACCTTGATCAATGAAGTCGAGGCGTTTCCGTTCTACAAATCCGTCGGTTACGGCGGGCTGCCGAACGAGGAAGGCGTGGTCGAAATGGACGCGGCCTTCATGGACGGCGACACGCTGGCACAAGGCGCAGTCGGCGGCATTCAAAACGTCAAGCACGCCGTTTCCGTGGCGCGGGCGCTCAGCCACCAGCATTACAACAGCTTCCGAGTCGGCGAAGGCGCGACCAAGTTCGCCATGAAAAACGGCTTTGAAATGACCAACATGCTGACGGACCGCGCCAAGGCTCGCTGGCAAAAGCGGCTCAAGGAGCTGCAGGCCACGGACAAGCCGTACGACGGCCATGATACGGTCGGTGCGATCACCTTGGCCACCAGCGGCTCCATGGCCGCCGGCACCTCGACGTCCGGACTATTCATGAAAAAAGCTGGGCGGGTCGGCGACTCACCGCTGTCTGGCTCCGGCTACTACGTGGATTCGACCATCGGCGGCGCCGCGGCGACCGGTTTGGGCGAGGACATCATGAAAGGTGTGCTGTCTTACGAAATCGTCCGGCGCATGGGCGAAGGGGAAACGCCGCAGGACGCCTGTGACCACGCCGTTTACCCGTTCATCGAAAAGCTGAAGAAACGTTACGGCAAGGCCGGCGAATTTTCACTGGTCGCGATGAACAACCAGGGCGAGTGGGGCACGGCCACCAACGTGGAGTTCACGTTCAGCGTCGCGACGGCTGATGAGCCGGCGCGGATCCTGATGGCCAACCCGGGTCCGGATCACACCACCATCATCGAACCGGTCACCCAGGAACGGCTCGATGCGTATGAGAAGCGGATCCACGCACCAATTGAGTAAACTTAAGTTAGCAGTTAGTTCACTAGGTGAAGGGGGGAAAACCATGAAAGCAATTATTATTTTGGATCAGATGCAGGCGGGGCTCGGCGGCAAAGAGCGCGCGGACACGCCGCTTGGCGGCCAGCGCGTGGCCATGGGCTCGGCCGACACGACGGAGAAAGCCCTGGCGAAAAATGACGGCGAGCTGCTGGGCACGTTTTACTGCGGGACGGACTATTACGCCGAAAATCGCGAGCTGGTGCAGCGCAAGTTCACCAAGATGGCCGAGAAAATGGGGGCCGATGTGGTCGTGATCGGGCCGACCTATGACTACCCGGAATTTGCGCAAATGGCCTGTGAGGTGGCGACGACGTTCCAGACGCAAACCAAGATTCCGGCCATCGCGGCGATCGCCGAGGAGAAAAACGCGGACCTGATCGCGCAGTACAAGGACCACCTGACGATCGTGCGCGCGCCGAAGAAGGGCGGCACCGGCCTGTCCGACGCCGTTGATCACCTGGCGGAAGGCGCCGCTTTGCTCGCCAAGGGGGAAGATCTCGGCGCCTTTAAGACCAGTTACTGCTTTTAACACTCAAAGGAGGGGAACGCTATGCAAAAGAAATTTGAGTCGGTCTTGATGCCTGTTGCCACCAAGCTCGGCAATAACGTGGTGCTCAGATCGCTGCGTGACGGCTTTCTGATCATCACGCCACTGATCATTGTCACCTCGATTTTCCTGTTGATCGGCAACTTCCCGATCCCTGGCTGGGAGAATTTCTGGACTGGGATCCTCGGCCCGCACTGGATGGAGTGGTTCAGCGCCGTTTCTAATTCCGTGTTCAGCTTTACCGGGATTCTGTCGACTATCGGTATCGGGTATGCTTACGGGAAAAACCGCGGGCTGGAAGCCATCCACGCGGCCATTGTCGCCCTGGTCAGCTTCCTGATCCTGACGCCGACCAGCTTCAACGTGGGCAAAACTGCAGTATCTGCGGTTCAGACCATGTACGTTGGCCCCAACGGGATTTTCCTGGGGATCTTCATCGCGATTTTCTCGGTCGAGATTTATCGCTTCGTGGTGCGGCGCCACTGGACGATCAAGATGCCCGATGGCGTGCCGCCGGCCGTGTCGCAATCCTTTGACGCCCTGGTGCCATCGGCGTTCGTCATTCTCGCGTTCTTCCTGGTGCGCGTGCTGTTTTCTCTGACCTCATTCGAAACGGCGTATAACTTCATTTATACGATGCTGCAATCGCCGCTGAAGCACGTCGGCAACTCGCTGCCATCAGTGCTGCTGTACAACTTCCTGGCGTCCTTGCTGTGGTGCTTCGGGATCAACGGGCCGACCATCACCAACTCGGTGTGGTCACCAATTTTTTTCGTTCTGACGCAGGACAACCTGAAGGCGTTCCAGAACCACCTGCCGCTGCCGCACATTTACACGCAGCCATTCATTGATATCTTCACCACATACGGTGGCGGCGGCTCCACGTTGTCGCTCTTGATCGTCATGTTTGCGGTCTGCAAGTCCAAGCGGATTCGCGAACTGGGCAAGCTGGCCATTCTGCCTGGGATCTTTGGCATCAACGAGCCGATCATCTTCGGCCTGCCGGTGGTTTTGAACCCGATCATCGCGATTCCGTTCATCACCGTGCCCGTGCTCAACACCCTGATTTCCGGCCTGGTCATGACCGCCGGCTGGGTGCCGCGCACGAACGGCGTGCTGCTGCCATGGACCACGCCGCCGATTATCTCCGGGTGGCTGGCGACCGGGTCGTGGACCGCGTCGGTGCTGCAGCTGTTCGAGTTGATTTTGGGGATCCTGATTTACTACCCATTTGTCAAAATGCTCGATAAGCAGTACCTCGGCGAGGAACAAGCCGCGGCGAAGAAAGACCTCGATATCGATTTCAGCGAGGTTTAACCAACTGATTGCTTGTGAAAAATGTGGCGCTGCCGCTGGCGGTGGGGCTGCATTTTTGTTCTGACGCTTGTGCACTGCTTTTTGCACGTCACGAAACGCCTTGACAGACGGCGCTTTCAACAACATACTGAAAGTGGTTACAAAATCAACTTAGACGAAGAAGGTATATTAGATTGGATGAAGATGTCGCACAAACTGCAATGCAGATTATTTTATCAGCTGGTAATGCCAAGTCGACCGCGCTTGAGGCGATCGATGCCGCTCTTGCCGGCGACAACGACGGCGCCACGAAGAAGATTGCGGACGCCAAGGAACAACTCAACGGCGCGCACAATATTCAGACTTCGCTGATGACCCAGGAAATGAACGGGAAGATGATTCAAAAGTCGATCCTCCTGATCCACGCACAGGATCAGTTCATGGCCGCCAACACGGAAATCGAACTGGGCGAGCGGATCATCAAAGCCATCGCGCTCAAGAAGTAAAAATCATTGCGTTCATGCACTGAAGCGGCCGTGTGCCGCTTTTTTGATGGCTGTCGGTTTGCGCTTTTGCGCGTTTGAAGGTATTTTGCCGATACGCAGGCGGACACGCCAAATAAGATAAGCAGAGTTTTCACACTATCGAGCTTGTTGTCGTATGGTTGTCAGTTTTTTTCGACGGAGGCCAAAGACACATCTTGCTCATACGACGTAGGGCTTGAACGGCAATGGCGTAAAGCATATAGTTCAAGTATAGACTTGACCCGGATGATGGCTGCTCAGCTTTGGAGATGAAACGGTGGAACCTAAATATATTAGAGTTGTCGAGGAAATAAAAAAGCGCATCACTAATGGCAAATACCCGACCGGCGAGGTGATTCCGAAGCAGGAAGACCTTGCCGAGGAGCTTGGCGTCAGCCGGATGACTGTCAAGAAAGCTTTAGACATCCTCACTGTCGATGGTTTGGTGATGCCAAAACGCGGGGTCGGTACGTTCGTTCGGCCGAAAGCGGTCCGTCAGAGCAATTCACTACCATTGAGTTCATATGGGGGATTGAGTAGCGATCTTGGAGTGCCGGTCGAGAGTAAAGTAATTTCGTTTGACATCGAGTTTCCTGGCGTTGATGTGCAGGAGGCGCTAGAGATTGAAGAAAACCAGCCGGTGTATGAAATTCGTCGTCTCCGGCTAGTTAACGGAAAACCATACGGGCTTGAACATACTTTTTTGAACGCCGATTTATTTCCGCATTTAAATCGTAAGGTCTTTGAAGGGTCGTTCTACAGGGCACTTCATCAAGATTATGGCCTGACCATTGGTGGAGCGAACCGCTCGATCTCAGCCGAGAAGCCAGATAAGTTCGATCGCCAGTATTTGCAGTCAAAAGAAGACGAGCCAATCCTCCAGGTTGCGCAAACCGTTTATCTGAACGATGGGCGGCCGTTTGAAATGTCCGTGGATCATCATCCCTATGCGGCACATCACAAGTACACCTATATCGACATCAAAAGAGAAGCAATCAAGCACACTTAACGGTGTGCTTTTTCTGTGTTCTGTCAGATATGCTTGACCGGTTATTTTTAGGTATATACATGGGTTAAAAATATTGTTGACATATAATTATACAGGTATATACTTGCCTTCGTAAGTGGGGAAACCGCTTACGCATTTTTGACAATTTCGTGCTAGTTGGGAATTGCCAAGATAAGGGAGATGGTACGATGTCTTTGGAGAACTCTAAGATTGGTGATCGATTTGCAATCTTTGCAGCCAAGCTTGGCAACCAGATACATTTGCGCTCATTGCGCGATGCGTTTGCGACCGTTATGCCGCTATACATTCTTGCAGGTCTCGCTACGTTGTTGAATAACACCGTCTTTACCTGGATTTTTAAAGGTAAGACGTTAGCCAATGTTCAATACTGGGGCACAACGCTGAGTAATGCGACGTTGAACTTCTCAGGGGTCATGATTGCAGCAATGATTGGGTATTGTTTGGCGAAGAACCGCCGTTTTGAAAACCCAATCGCAGCGGCGATGGTCTCAATTGCGGCATTGATCGTCATGATGCCGAATACCGTTCAATTGATTCCCGATGGGGCAAAAAAAGCGGTATCTATTTCCGCTGTCCTACCGTATACGAACCTGGGGACTGGTGCTATGTTTGCTGGTATCATCATGGGTCTGGCAGCAACCGAAGTCTTTATTCGGATTTCGCACATGAAAAAGCTCCAGATCAACCTAGGCGACAATATTCCGCCCGCAGTTTCAAATTCATTTAATGTTTTGATTCCAGTCATTTTAGTTTTGTCGGGCTTTGCGATTGTTTCAGCACTTCTTAATGACTTTACAGGAATGAATCTGATCAATTTAATCACGACGTTCATTCAAGAACCATTGCGCCATGTTGGGACTAGTATCTGGGGTGTCCTGCTCCTTTACAGTCTTGGGAATATGCTGTGGCTCTTTGGGATTCACCACTCAGTTATCTACAGCTCTATCCTGGAGCCATTGTTGATTATCAACATTACCCAGAACATCGCTGCTTACAGTGCTGGTCGGGCGATTCCAAACATCATCAACGTGTCGCAAGTTGCTGCGTTTGGCCTGATCGGTGGATCTGGTTCGACACTCTGTCTATTGATTGCGACCTTCCTGTTTAGCCGTAACAAGGTCTCTCGCAATGTCGCGAAGCTTTCTGTCGCTCCTGGGATTTTCAACATCAACGAGCCTGTCATCTTTGGCTATCCAATTGTTTACAACATTTCGTTGATTTTCCCATTTATCGTTGTTCCTGCTCTGGGGGTCTTTGTCAGCTATTTTGCCACGGTCATGGGTTGGATGAATCCGTGTGTGACCCTCGTTCCATGGACTACGCCAGTTGGAATCAGCGCATTCTTGGCGACGGCCGGTGATTGGCGGGCCGTTGTGATCCAGCTATTGATTCTAGTTGCTGGGGTGCTCATCTATACCCCATTCGTCAAAATCAACGATAGGGTTGCTGAAAAGGAACTTGAACAACAAGCGGCAGAAGCTTCAGATAAGTAATATGAATTCGAGATAAGGGGAAGAACAATGCGTGAGGGAATGATATACGATACTGACCAGTATCAGCTTCGTGACTACATCGTGGAGAGAATGAATGAGATTATCCAGAGTAATCGGACGGCTAAGGCTGGAGGAGTGGTATTCTTCGGTGATTCACTTACGCAGTTTCTGAACTTGAAGAAGTTTTTTCCTGAGTATCCGCTGGCCTATAACTGTGGCATTGCAGGAATTACTTCAGATATGCTCCTGCACTTCATTGATGAAGGCGTGCTCAAGTACCAGCCGAAGTTGGTGTATTTGATGGTTGGGACGAATGATCTCGGAAACACAATCATGATGAGTCCCAGACAAATTGCGTTGAACGTCAAAGAAATTGTGGAAATTATCCACTATAACTTACCTGAAGCCAAGATCAATCTGCTGAGCTGCATTCCATGTGTGGAGTCGGTTCAGAGCTATATGGCGAAGGGCACAACGCTACGGCGCAACGACACCCTGAGGATGGTTTTTGAAGAATATCAGCGCGTGATCCCATACGAGTATGTGCATATGATTGATATGTTCGATGCGCTATTCGACGAGAAGGGTCAGCTGGATGATGCGGATTTCAAAGATGGTCTTCATGTCACTGACCATGGTTATGAAAAGCTGGTCAAGGCGGTAAAAAATCAGATTCAATAGCCCTGCGACAGGGGGGCGGAACGTCTCATCTGCTGTTGAACTATGAAGGATTTCAGTTCGATCTGATACCAAAAAAGTGCCGCTCCCTTTGAACAGAAGGGGGCGGCACTTGTGCTAGTCGGCGATTGTCCTTAAAAGCGTGATTGGAATGTGCCAGAGTCTGGCCGACAAGCCCCATCGCTCGAACATCCGGCTAGGTTCGCTAGTTGCTGGCGTAGCGCTTGCCCATGACATTAGCGGTGAGACTGGACTCCTTGCTCAGCACGCCCCATGGCATACCGGAGTATACGGTACCGTCTTTGGCCAGTACCACCCGACCGTAGTCGCTGAGCTCCTCATCTAAATCAAGTGTGTAGGTGAACGAGACGTCATACTGGGCGGCGACGCTGGTATTTCTCTCATCATCTGTCTCATCGTCAGAGAGGGTAAACACTGCGGTAGTATTGGTTTTCAGCTCGTCTTGCTCTGGGTTGGGCGGCGTCAGCTGGCTGATTGCCCAATCGTAGAAATCTTGGACTGTTGGGAAGACGGCGGTCAGCGCCTTCTCCTTTGGCTCCTTGCCTTTGGTCACATCGGCACGCACGGTTTTGAGCTGAGCGGCTGAGACATCTTTGAGCAGGTTGCCGGTTTTCACCGTGGTCGCATCGTGTGTCATGGTGTAGTCGCCGTTCAGGGCGACGCTGATGGTGGCCAGCTCGTGGCTTGAAGGGCCCGCGGCGTCGACGTAATTGCCCCAGATGTCGGCTGTGTAGGTGTCGCCGCTGAACCCGGTCATGCCGTTGGCGGTGTCGATGTAGGCGGCGTCCGCGGCTTTGCCGTCGCTGTAAACGTAGAAGATTCGCCGCTGGAGCTCTGCTTCAGAAATGCCCTTGATGTTCATGCTGGCCAGCGCCTTGGTGGCCGCCGCGGTCAGCTTTTTCTGTTGATCGGCCAGGCCTGGGTACTTCATCTGCTTGATAAAGGTCAGGTAAGCGGCCAGATCCTCGTAATTCGGGTTGGCTTTCAGCTTACCCGCGCTGGCGATTTTAGCCGTGGCGGCGACCAGCGCCGTGCGCTCCTTCAGCTGGGTCGTGCAGGTCGCCAGCACCCGGGTCAGGGTATGCTTGAGGATGGCGCTGCTGGTGGCGATGGTTTCAGTCGCCTTGGCGATTTTGGCCTGGTTGGTGCCGGCTTTGATCAACGCCTTTGAGTTGACCTGCTTGCCCTGCAGTGCCTTGGGCTTGGTCAAGGCATTGACCCGTTCAGTGGCCTGGGTGGCCCGGCGAAGCAGCTTGAGCGCGTGCTTGCGCTTGGTGGCCGCAGCGTCGAACTGCTTGAGCTGGTTGGCGACGGTGCGGCGCGCGTTTTTCCGATACGGTGCGACTTGCTTAGTCAGCGCGGCCGACTGAGCGGTCAGCGCCGTCACCTGGTGGCTTGTCGTGTTGGCGGTGATATAGACGTTCGGTTGGACCCAGTGGTCGTTGATTTTGCGATCCAAGTCCGCGCTTTTGGTGATTGCCTGGGTCACCTGCTTGCCGGCATCGTTCTGCCGCTGATGAGCTCGCAGCGCGAAAACGCCGATAATCAGTAGGATCAGTGCGATCACAATGCTGCCTAAGCTCACCCAGCGCGCTTTGGCGGACATTTTTTGCCATTTCATCATGTTTTTCCCCTCCATTGCCTAAGTGATATTTAATCATGACCGGCAGTATAAGGCGAATCTTTTTCGGAGCGGCTAGGTGCAGGCAGGCCACAAAGGTTTGTTTTTGGGCGGGGTTGAGGTAGGGTGGAATTATCAAAATGCGGAGGAATACTGATGGCCAACAACGGGATCGACAACAGCAAAATGGCGGAAAAAACACTGAAGGGGCAGCGCATTGGGCTGATCACCAATCAGACCGGGGTCGCTAAGGATTTCACTCCTGACGCGCAGGTGCTGAACACGCTCGGGATAGTCGTTAAACTGTTCTGCCCGGAGGACGCGATTGCGTCAGGTTCGACGGTGCCGGTCGTGACCCTGAACGGCGCCAATTTGCCCACAGCGGCGCTGGCGGACGTGGACGTGCTGGCCTACGATATCGCGGGTACGGGCGTGCGGTTCGACCCCAGTGTGGCGCTGGAGCTGGCGGGCATGCGGGCGGCCGCTGAGGCGGATCTGCCGTTTGTCGTCTTTGACCGCGTGCTGCCGCTTGGCCGCCTGGATCCGGAGGGCACGCCGATGCCGGCGGCGCTGGCTTCTGCTGATGGCGTGGCAGGGCTACCCATTTTACACAGCCTGACGCCTGGCGAGCTGGCGCGCTAAGCGAATTCGCAAATCGAGTGCGACTTGCGGGTGGTGCCGGTGACGGACTGGGATGTCACTGGCACGGTGGCGGAAAATGACCTGCCGTGGATCGCCCCGGCGCAGACGCTGCCAGCGCTGGCCAGCGTGGCGCTGCTGCCGGGACTGGGGCTGCTTGAGGGACTGAATGTTTCGGTCGGGCGCGGCACCGCGCTGCCGTTCCAGCAGTTTGGCGCGCCCTGGCTGAACAGCCAAAAACTCAGCGAAATGCTGAGCCAGACCCTGGCCGGGCAAAGCGGCCAGGTGCACTACCGGCCAACTGTGTTCAAGCCGCTGTCAGGCCAGTACCAGGGTGAGGTCTGCCAGGGCATTCAGGTCCATCTGCAGCATTTGTGGCAGCCGCAACTGCTCAACGTCGGGCTGGACATCCTGTTTGCGCTGCACGCGTTGCACCCCAGCGAGCTGGCAGTCGATGCCAAGCGCCTGGCCGCGCTGACTGGTGAGGTCGATGTGTTCAGCCAGGAACTCACTGCCCTGAAAAGTGCAAACAAAAAGGCGGGCGCCAAGTTTGCCGAAGCAAGCAAGGCCGCTCGTCTCTATCAGTAAAGGTTCAATACCCGTGCAGATCCTGCGGCGCGGGTTTTAATTTGTCCCGGCCAGCGCCTGCAGCAAGGTGTTGGCGACGGATTTGACGCTCCACGGGTTTTGCCCCGTGATCAGCTGGCCGTCCTTGATCGCAAACGGGCGAAACGGCACTTTTTTATCGAAGTGGGCGCCGCGGTCGCTCGCGACTTTTTCGTTCAAAAACGGGACGAGGCCGCGCTTTTGCGACAGGATTTCCTCTTGAGTCGTGAACCCGGTCACGTGGCGGCCGGCGATCAGGTACTGGCCCTGGTTGTTTTGCAGGTTGAACAGGCCGGCGATGCCGTGGCAGACCGACGTCACATAGCCGCCCGAGGTGTAAATTTGCTGCGCGATGGTTTGCAGCGCCGCGTTCTCCGGAAAATCAAACATCACGCCGTGGCCGCCGGTGTAGTAAATGGCCGCGTAGTCGGTGGGATTGATCACGCCAGGGGCTAACGTGTCGCACAAGGCGCTGCGTTGGAACTCACGGTCGCGGTACCGCGCGAGCACGGCGGCGTCGGCCACTTTCAGGCTGCGCGGGTCCAGCGGCACGTAGCCGCCTTGCGGGCTGACGTAATCGATTTGGTAATGCGAAGCGATGACGTCGACAAACTCGGTCGCCTCACCGAGCCAGAGACCAGTGGCTTCGGGCTTTTTGGTGAACTGAGTCGTGTTAGTTAAGACAACGAGGATTTTTTTCAACCTTTTTCCTCCTTCTGAACAGCTACAGGGGTCTGAATTTAACAGACGAAAGAATGCAGTCAGCACAGTGAACAGGTCGTCTTTGTATGCGCTTTTATTTTACCGCATTATTAGTGTTACGAATAGTCGACGCTGGATCGGGGTCTATGCGGAATGAGGCTGGCCTGATAAGATAGAACGGCAGAAAGTTGATGACGGTTGGCAAATCCAATCACATTGCGAGGTGGTGGCCTATGAGCGACCAACAAACGCTGAGTGAAGGGAGGTGCCTTGTTGATCTCCGTTGCTGATGCAATCTCGATGATGATTGAGTTTGGCGGCTTTATTGTCGGCCTGCTCACTCTAGTGATTGTCATTGTCAAAGCAATGACTGACGACAAGAAAAACGACCGTCGATAACACTCTTGGCTGAGTGACGGTCGTTTTGTCGTCATTTTCACGCCAACCGTTGTGGGCTGACTGTAGGAGTGGCGTGTTGCAAGCGCGCCACTCTTTCTATGTCAATTATATCATCTGTCAGCGCAGCGTTCAAAAGAATTCATCCTCCATCCGAGGGCGGCAGCTCGACACCAAAAGTTTTCTTTTCCCCGTACCGGCCTGTATACTGAAGACGCAATGAGATAGCTGCCAGGCGCCTATAGGCCAGTATGCAGCAGTGGTCACTTCACTCAGTCCATAAGGAGGCATTCCTCATGAAATCAGCCAATATTGTCTTGATCGGCGACGGTGCGATTGGTTCCAGCTACGCCTTTAACCTGCTCACCAGCGGGGTGGGCGGCAGCCTGGGCATCATCGACGTCAACATGACCCGCGTGCAGGGCGACGTCGAGGACTTGTCCGACGCGCTGCCGTACGTGGCGCAGAAAAGCATTTACGCGGCGAGCTACGCCGATGTCGAGTACGCCGACCTGGTCGTGATCACGGCCGGCGTCGCGCAAAAGCCTGGCGAGACGCGCCTGCAGCTGCTGGCGAAAAACGCGGCCATCATCACGGATATCACCAAGAACATCATGGCCAACCACTTCGACGGCATCATTTTGGTGGCGTCCAACCCGGTCGACGTGCTGACCGAGCTGGTGCTGCGTCTGTCCGGTCTGCCGCGCAACCGCGTGCTGGGCTCGGGCACGGCGCTGGACTCCGCCCGGCTGCGCTCGGAGATTGGTCGGCGCTACAACGTCGATGTCCGGACCGTGCACGCGTACATCATGGGCGAGCACGGTGACTCCGAGTTCCCGGTGTGGGATTTTGCGACGATCGGCGGCCAGCCGCTGTGCGATTTTGTCCCGAAGGCCCAGCAGGCGCGTGATTTTGACGCGCTGAGCAACCAGGTCAAAACGGCGGCATACTCGATCATCGATAAAAAAGGCGCGACCTTTTACGGCATCGCTGCCAGCCTGACGCGCCTGACCGCGGCGATCATGAACGACGACCACGCGGCGTTTGCGATGTCCGTGCACCTGCAAGGCGAGTACGGCCTGCGCGACGTGTCGATCGGCGTGCCGGTGCTGCTCGGCGGCCAGGGGTTGGATCGTATTTTACAGTTGGACTTAAACGCGGATGACCTCGCCAGACTCACCGAATCGGCGCAGGTCCTGAAGGATAATCTCGCGACCGTCATTTAGCGAGATGGAAGGAATTTCATGCAGATCGATTACCACGATGTCTCACTCACTTTTGAAACGGATGCTACGGTGTTCTCGCCCCACGGCCTGGACCGCGGCACGGCGGCGATGCTCGACGCCGCCCAGCTGAACAACGGGAGCCGCATCCTCGACTTGGGCTGCGGCTTCGGATTCGTCGCCACTTTTCTGGCCAAAACGCTGCCCGACTCGGCGCTGACCGCGGTCGACGTCGATCCGGATGCGGTGCGGCTGACGCAGCAAAACGCCGCCGCTAATGGGGTCCGCGTGCGCGCTTTGGTTAGCGACGGCTGGGGTCAGCTCAACGGCCAGACCTTTGACGCGGTGTTGTCCAACCCGCCGTACCACACGGATTTCAAAGTGGCCAAGGGTTTCATCGAAGGGGCACACCAGCATTTGACCGACTTTGGGAAGCTTTACATGGTAACCAAGCGCCGCACCTGGTACGAAAACAAGATTCGAAGCGTCTTCGGCTTCGTGCAGGTGACCGAGCGCGATGGCTACTTCGTGTTTTACGCGGAAAAGCGGCCGCACAAGCGCGTCGCCAAGCCCAACAAGCACGGCCTGTCGAAAAAGCTCGCCCGCAAGGAGGCCAAACAGCATCAGCATGCAAACCGCTAATGAAATTTTTAACGCCATCATGGCCGACCCGCAAAACGCCGCGTACACCGCGGCCGGGATCAAGCCGCTGTACAAAATCGACCCGGCCGCCCGGCTGCTCATTATCAGTCAGGCACCCAGCCGCAACGCTCAGGAAACTGAAAGCTTCTGGAACGACCCCAGCGGCGACCGGCTGCGCGACTGGATGGGCGTGACCCGCGAGGAGTTTTACGAGACTGGCCGCATCGGCATCCTGCCGCTGGATTTCTATTATCCGGGCAAGGGCAAGTCCGGCGACCTGCCGCCGCGCAAGGTCTTTGCGGAAAAGTGGCACGCGCCGCTGCTCAAGCTGATGCCGCACGCCGAGCTGGCGCTTTTGATTGGTCAGTACGCTCAGAAATACTACCTGGGCAAGCGCCGCCAGAGGACCCTGACGGCCACGGTCCAGCACTATCAGGATTATTTGCCGCAATACTTCCCGCTAGTGCACCCTTCGCCGCTGAACTACGGCTGGATGAAGAAGAACCCGTGGTTTGAAGACCAAGTGGTGCCGGACCTGCGGCAGCGCGTGCGGGCGCTGATTTAAGCCAGATGAACGGGCCAAGAGAAATCGCGTTTTAGCGCGATTTTTCTTTGATGAAAAAATAAAGCGCTTGCATTTTGCGTATCCATTACCCCTAAAATGGAGCGCAAGGAGGAGAGAACATGACCAAAACTTGGACCACCTATCTGCGGGAACTGGCGGCAAACGGTGGAATCGATCCGTATCACCTGAAGAATGCCAAAAGGTTGCTAAAAGGCGAATTTGCGTTTGAAGACGCGTACGCGATGGAGGCGGCGCCCACCGTTTATACGATGGATCCGCCGACCTGGCAGCATAGTCCTAACGGCGATCCGGAGTGGCTGTACATGCTGAAGCGGCAGGAGTACTTACTCGATCTGCTGTGCGCTTATCAGCTCACGGGCGAACTGGGGTACCTGCGTGGGATCAAGAAGCTGATTTTTGATTGGCGTGACCACAACCTGGCTGATGAATCGACTTGGCGCACGATCGATACAGGCATCCGGCTGGTCAACTGGACCGCGCCGGTGGCTGCGCTGGTTGAGGCGGGGCTGCTGAGCGCTGCCGAGCAGCGCGAACTTGCCGAGGCGGTCCAGCAGCAGGCGGAGTACTTACACGATCATTACCGGCCAAAAGATCTGATTTCCAACTGGGGTGTGCTGGAGGTCACGGGCATTTTGACTTACGATGCGGCGCATGCCAGTGTGATCGCGCCAGCGCTGGTGTCTTGGGCACAGGCCCAACTGGCGCAGCAACTGGATCTGCAGGTCAACGAGCAAGGCGTTCATTGGGAGCAATCACCGCTGTATCTGCTCGAGGTCTGGCGCAGCGCACTGACCGTGGTGGCGGCAAGTCGGGCACATGACCGCGCGGTCCCAGCTTGGCTGCTGACCAAGCTGCGTGCGCTGCAAACGGCCGCCGCACATTTCTTGCGGCCCGACTTGACGCTGGTGCAGCAGGGCGACACGGACGCGATTCGCATTGACAGCTTGTACAACGCTTCCTGTGCGCTGCTGGCACTGCCTACCGCGCTGCAGGCGCGCATGGCGCCGCGCTTTGACTATCTGATGCTGGCACTGGCACACACCCAGTGGCCGCAACCGACCACTGGCCCGACGCTGCCGCGGACCTTTTTTGAGCCGCTGTCTGGCAACTACCTGTGGCGCAGTGATTGGGGCGCCCAGGCCGATTTTTGGCACGTGTTTAACGGCAGTCTTGGCAGCGGGCACGGTCACGCCTCGTTGGGGCATGTGGACCTGGTTATGAACGGTCAGCCGGTGCTGGTCGACCCCGGCCGACTGACTTATGTCGACGGGGCAAAACGCCGCGGACTGAAGGCCGCGACTGCGCACAACACCATTACCCTCAACGGGCGGTCTTTGAGCCAGCCAACTGCCAGCTGGACGTACGCCTATGTCAGTGCCCCGCTGGCCACACAGGTGCAGGAATTTGCGACGGGCACCTTGGTCAAGATGGTCTATCGCGATCGCAGCGACCCGGCGGCCATTGTGACCAGACGCTGGCTTAGTCTGCCGGCGTATGGGCTTTGGGTGATGGCCGATCAGGTGGCAGGCGCCCAGCCAGGGACCTGGCAGACGCACTGGCAGATCAGCCCGGACCTTGAGGTGACAGCGTTGACCCCGCATCACCTGACCCTAGGCACGGCTGCTGAATTGTTCACGACGATGGCGGCGGCAACGAGCGCCGGCCCATTTGCGGCCCACTATAACCACGAAGGAACGCTGACGCGCGTGACCGGGCAAGCCGCTTTGACTGCTTTTAGCCAGGAGGCAACGGTCTTTGCCGCGCCTGGGCGCGTGCAGGAGATCCTGGAGCTTGCCCCAATATACGCAACTGGCGGTGCGCAGGCCACCCCAGCGGAAGCTTGGGTCTTAAGAATCGCGCTGCAAGGGGGCACGAATTTACTGCTAACGCTGCAGCCCGAGCGTGAGGACATCGACCGCAAGCTATTCTTGGCTGATGGCACCCCGGCTTACGGGGCATGCAATCTGTTTGTCCGCCGCGGCCAGCAAGTGGTTACGCATTGGCAACTGCTGTGATTTGATTGTGGGGAACAACCACTCTAATTTTTTGCGTAAAAAAGCGCTTGCATTTTTAGGCAAAATGCGCGATAAAGGAATCAGGACGATTCGCGTGCGCAAATTTTGGCGTGCCGAGCCGGCCTGGCACGGATTGATCGCATGGCCTGCAGACTTGCCGCTGCAGCCGCGCTGCTGCACTGTGTGGCAGCTGTCCTGACACGTTGCCCATTCCCCCGGGCACTTGATGCACCGCTGCACTTGCCGGCAGCGGTGCTTCCCCCCGTTAGTTGGTTTGGTCCGTGAATGACAGTTCGATAATTGCGAAAGTGGGGAATTTTCTATGGTTGAGATTGATTTGAACCATCTGTACAAGCAGTATGACAAGGCCGAAGATTACGCCGTCATGGACTTCGACCTGCACATTAAAGAGCGCGAGTTCATTGTTTTCGTCGGGCCTTCTGGCTGCGGTAAGTCCACCACTTTGCGCATGATTGCCGGGCTCGAAGACATCACCAAGGGGACCCTTGAAATCGACCACAAAGTGATGAACGATGTGCCGCCAAAGGATCGCGACATCGCAATGGTGTTCCAGAACTACGCGCTGTATCCGCACATGACCGTCTACGATAACATGGCCTTTGGGCTGAAGCTGCGTCATTACACCAGCGACGACATCAAGAAGCGGGTGGATAACGCGGCTGATATTCTGGGCCTGCAGGAGTTCTTGCAGCGCAAGCCGGCCGATCTTTCCGGTGGCCAGCGGCAGCGGGTCGCTTTGGGCCGTGCCATTGTCCGCGATGCGCCGATCTTCCTGATGGATGAGCCGCTGTCTAACTTGGATGCAAAACTGCGCGTTTCCATGCGTGCTGAGATCGCCAAACTGCACCGGCGTCTGAACACGACCACCATCTATGTCACCCACGACCAAACTGAGGCGATGACGATGGCGGACCGGGTAGTCGTCATGTCTGTTGGGAAGATTCAGCAAGTCGGCACCCCGGAAGAGGTCTACCAGAATCCGCGGAACATGTTTGTCGCCGGATTCATGGGCAGCCCGGCCATGAACTTCTTCAACGTGACCTACCAAGACGGCACGATTTCGGATGGGCGCAGTTTGGTCCTGAAGGTGCCTGAAGGGCGCGCTAAGACGCTTAATGATCAGGGATACAACGGCAAGGAGATCATCTTCGGGATTCGGCCTGAAGACATTCACTCCGAGCAGGCCTTTTTGGATACTTGGCCGGATGCGGTTTTGGCTTCGGATGTCGTCGTCTCCGAACTGCTGGGCGCAACGGAGCAGCTGTACCTGAAGCTGGATGACAAGGAATACGTCGCCAACGTGAACGCGCGCGACTTCCACAGTCCTGGTGACCACGTTAAGATGGGCTTTGATTTGAACAAGGCGCACTTCTTTGACAAGGATACCCAGATGACAATCGTGGATACGCCAATTCCAGTGGAACAGGCAGCGGCGGAAGACCAGCCAGCATAAGAATCGATTCAGCATACAGTGTCGGCCTAGGGCCGGCACATTTTTTATGCTTTCTAATGGTAAAAGTAAAAAGTTGATGAGAATGGTTTTTTCAGTAAAAAAACGTTGACAAGGGCTTGCCCCAGCACCTATTATAAGAACGAGAAAGAAAGCGCTTTAATACGGGGGGATTCACGTGAGAAAAGCGATCATTTCGGCATTTGCGCTTCTGATGCTGCTTTCTTTTTCAGGCTGCGGTTCGGCCGCAGCAACGCAGAACCAAACCTTTACTAAAAAATCCGCCAGCGGGCTCCGGGTCAAAGCCAAGGGGTACTCGACGCAAGCGTTCAGCAAGGGGAATATCCCGCTGAACAGCTACGTCAAGTTCACCGGCCGGATCCAGAAGAAAGACACCGCTGGGGAGACGGTCAAGAAGGACGATCGCTTGCTCCTGCGGAACGGCAAGACCAAAGTGCAGGTGATGGTCCAGTTTCAACCCACGGCCCTCAAGGTGGGGGACCGCGTCACCGTTTACGGTGAGTATTACGGCTTCGTCAAGGGCAGCCTGATTGATCGGCTCCCCTCGCGGTAATTTGAACGGGTATCAATCGTGCCGTGCTTGCTCACCTGGTCACATTAGGCGAGCTAGCCGGCTAAGGAGGCGAGGGTTGCAGGGAATCGCACATCGTCGTTTCTGCTTCTAGGTATTATTGGCATTTTTGGTTGGGGAAGGAACTGAATTTTAACTAAACGGAGGTTAATCAAATGAAGCTCTGGAGTAAAGCGTTATCCGTTGCGGCCGTGGCCGTTGCTGCAGTTTCACTGGCCGCTTGCGGCAACAGCAGTAGCAAGAGCTCGGGCAGTAAGGACAGCAAGGGCAAAACCGTTTTGAAAGTCACCACTTGGAATTACGATCAGACCCCGGAATTTGGGGCGTTGTTCAAGGCTTTTGAAAAAGAACACCCGAATGTGGATATGCAGGCCGTCGATATCCCTGCTGACGACTATGACACCAAAGTGACAACGATGATGTCCTCAGGCGACACCACCGACATCCTGACCATGAAGAACCTGCTTTCGTATTCCAACTATGCGCTGCGTGATCAGCTGGTTGACGAGTCCAGTCACATCAAGAAGCTGGACACCAAGGCGGCGGCTGACACCTATAAGATGTACAGCATCAAGGGTAAGACATACGCTCAGCCGTACCGGACCGACTTCTGGGTCCTTTACTACAACAAGAAGCTCTTCAAGGAGAAGAACATTCCAGATCCTAACACTTGGACCTGGGACGAGTATGTGAAGTACGCCAAGCAGTTGACCGACACCTCTAAGGGTCAGTACGGGACTTACCAACACATCTGGCGTTCAACCATCCAGGCAATCGCCGCGGCCCAAAACGGCAAGAACCTGCTGAAGCCGTCGTACGCCTTTGAAAAGCCATACTACGACCGTGCCCTGGATCTGCAAAAGAGCAAGGCCCAAATGGATTACGGGACCGCGAAGTCGACTAAAGTGACCTACCAGTCTCAGTTTGAAGGCAGCAAGACGGCCATGATGTACATGGGTAGTTGGTACATGGGTGCGCTGATTCAAAACATCAATAAGGGCACGACCAATGTTGAGTGGGGCATTGCACCAATCCCACAGAAGACTGACGCTAAGAAAGTGACCACGTTCGGTTCACCAACCGCCTTTGCAATCAATAAGAAGTCGAAGAATCAGAAGCTCGCGCAAGAGTTCCTGGACTTTGCTTCAGGCAAGAAGGGCGCCGAAGTGCTGGCTAAGATCGGGATCGTGCCTTCCTACAAGACCGCTGCCATCAACAAGCTGTACTTCGGGGTCAAAGGGATGCCAACCGACAGTCTTTCCAAGAAGGCCTTCAGTCCTGACAAGATCGCCGTTGAATTCCCGGTTGCTAAAGACGGTCCAGCCATCGATAAGATTCTGCAAGAAGAGCATGATCTGATCATGACCGGCGATGAGACCCCAACCACTGCCATTAAGAACATGGAGTCGCGGGTTAAGACCGAAGAGCAGTGATCTAGTTTGCGGAGAGGGGGAAGGCGTGTTGAGCCCCGCGCTTGGCACGCACCAATATGCAAGTAACGTCTTCTGGTGACAAGCTCACCAAAAATAAAAGCCGGCTTGCCCGGCGCCAGCGGTGGACCGCCTATTCGTTCATCGCGCCAAATTTCCTCGGGTTCTTCATCTTCACGCTGATCCCCGTCGTCTTCTCGTTTGTGTTGGCGTTCATGAGCTGGGATTCCTTCAGCACGCCGAAGTTTGTTGGCCTGGGTAACTTCCAGAAAATGATCCATGATACCACTTTCTGGATCTCCTTTAAAAATACATTCCTGTATACGATCGGCGTGGTCCCGGCCACTCTGGTAATTTCACTGGGGCTGGCGATCCTGCTCAACAAGAAGTTGAAAGGCGTTAAGTTCTTCCGGACCGCCTTCTTCTTCCCGTACGTCACTTCACTGGTGGCCATCGCCGTGGTCTGGAACATGCTGTTTCACCCAACAATGGGACCGATCAACCAGTTCCTGCGGCACTTCATCACCAACCCACCAGGCTGGGCAACTAGTTCCCAGTGGGCGCTGACGGCGATCATCATCGTGTCGATTTGGCGGTTCATGGGCTACTACATGATCTTGTACCTGGCGGGGCTGCAAAGCGTTCCGCAAGAGTTGTACGAGGCCGCGGAGATGGACGGGGCCGGCAAGTGGAAGCAGTTCACTAATGTGACGCTGCCAAGCCTGCGACCGACCACGTTCTTTGTCACCATCATGCTGGTCATTAACTGTTTCAAGGTCTTTGATCTGGTTCAGGTCATGACCGATGGTGGCCCAGGGCGAGCGACCAATGTGCTGGTTTACGACATCTACGAGGAAGCCTTTGTGAAGTTTAACTTTGGGTACGCCTCGGCCATCGCGCTGGTACTCTTTGTCATCGTGCTGGGGATCACCATTATCCAGTTCATGTGGAACCAGAAGCGCGTATAGGAAGGAGGAGACGATATGGAAGCATCAACTGAACTTCAGGCTGCCGCAAAGCGGAAGAAGAGCCGCAAAGAGCGCTCAGTGATCGCAACGATCGGGCTCTACCTCCTTCTGATTCTTCTGGCGCTACTGACCTTGATCCCGTTTATCTGGATGCTGAGTGCGTCCTTTAAGGACAACAACTCAGTCTTCACGGTGCCGATTCGCTGGATTCCTAAGGTGTGGCACCCAGAAAATTACTCAATCATCTGGCAACAGATACCGCTGGCGACCTTCTTTAAAAACACGATTATTCTAAGTGTCGTGATTACGTTCATTCAGCTGCTCACGTCGAGCTTTGCGGCTTACGGGTTTACCAAAATGCACTTCCGCGGGCGAGACACGCTGTTTCTCGCCTACATCGGGACCATCGCGGTCCCGTGGCAGTCGTACATGATTCCGCAGTTTATCATGATGCGGCAGTTTCACTTGACCGACACGCTGATGTCGTTGATCCTGCTGCAGGCCTTCAACGCCTTCGGGGTGTTTCTCATGAAACAGTACTACGAAAGCATCCCGGATTCCCTGATTGAAAGTGCCCGGATCGATGGCTTGTCTGAATGGGGGATCTACCGGCGAATCGTGCTTCCGCTAACCAAGCCCGCCCTGGTGTCCTTAACGATCATCACGTTCGTCAACACCTGGAACGACTACATGGGGCCCTTCATTTATCTGTCCTCCACTGAGAATAAGACGCTTCAACTGGGCCTGAAAATGTTCGTCGGCCTGTACAATACGCAATATGCCTACATCATGGCAGCTTCCGTGCTGTCGATTCTGCCAGTCGCCTTGGTCTTCTTGGCCCTGCAGAAGTACTTTGTGCAAGGGATTGCGACGAGCGGGATGAAGAACTAGCGAATACGCAAACGCGCTCGGCGAGCCTTTGGCCTCCAGGGCGCGTTTGTTTTTGGAAAAAGGGGATTCACAATGAAGCATTTCACCTTTGAGAACAACCCGTTCATGCGGGTGATGAATTGGGCGTACCGGGTGTTAGTCGTCAGCCTGCTTTTCTCGCTGACGAACATCCTGCTAGTGCTTTGTGCGCTGTTTCTGGCCGTCGACCCGCGCAACCTGGGGTTCTTCGGGTTGGCCATGGTGCCGTTTGGCCCGAGTGTGGTGGCGCTGCTGTACGTGTGCGACCGCCACTTCGAAAAGCTGGCCGTGAGCCCGGCGCGCGACTACGCGCAGGGCCTGATCCGGTTCTTCGGCAAGGGCCTGGGCTACTGGCTCCCGGTGTGGGGTCTGACCGCCGTGTTCGGGGCGGACGCCTGGTTCTTCCTGACAAAAGGGGTGATCGGCCGGGTCACGCTACCACTGTTTAGCCTGCTCATCGCGGCGGTCCTCGGGCTTTTCGTCAGCCTAGCCTACCTGCAGGTGCGAAACCCTGATCAGCCGATGAAGGCGATTTGGCAGCGCGGACTGTACTTCCTCGGCCGGCGCTGGTTCATCGCCCTGGCCAACGCGGTCCTGCTCCTGGTCATTCCAGTCCTGATGGTCATCAAGCCCCAGTTTGGCATGGTGATCACGCCGGGTCTGCTTGGTCTCTTGCTGTACGTCAACTGTGAATTCCTGGGCAAACGGGCACTTTGGCAGGCCAAGGCGCCCAGTAAAGAGGCAAATAAATGACACACTTTAATGACACCCTGATAACCAATCCGCTGCAGTCCCGCGCCGACTGGGTGGCGGCCCTTGAGGACCTGCTCGATCCCGTGTACGCGCTGATGGCGGCGGAAGGCAAACAAGGGCGAGTGCGCCTGGGTGTTTCCGGTTCCGTCTACAACGAGCCGCGGCGCGAGGTTGAAGGCTTTATGCGGACACTTTGGGGCGTGGGGCCCCTGTGCAGCACCTCAGCGCGGGCCAAACAGTACCGGCAGTACTTTGAACCGGCCACGGCGGGCATCCTGGCCGGGATCGATCCGGACTCGCCATTTTACTGGGGTGAGCTGGAAGATTACGACCAGTTGTTTGTGGAAATGGGCGCTTTGGCGACCTTCCTGATCCTGACGCGGGACTTCTTTTATCAGCAGCTGCCCGTGGCCCAGCAGCGGCAGCTGTACGCCTGGCTGAACCAGATCAATCAACACACCATTCCTAAGAACAACTGGCTGTTTTTCCGCGTGCTGGTCAATACGTTCTTCCAGTATGCCGGACTAACGATACCAGAGGGTCAGCCGCAAGCCGACCTTGATGCGCTGGACAGCTATTACCTAGCGGACGGCTGGTACTTTGACGGCTACAAGAACCAAATCGACTACTACATTCCGTTTGGGATGCAGTACTACCAGGTCCTCTACAGCGCACTGGCGTATGACCCCAGCGAGCCGCACGTTGCCAAGTTTAAGGCGCGGGCCGCAGTGTTTGGGCAGACGTTCAAGGACTGGTTCGTCAAGGATGGCACGGCGGTCCCGTTTGGTCGCAGCCAGACCTATCGCTTTGCGCAGGCGGGCTGGTGGGCGGTCGCGGCACTGGCGCACACGCCGCTTGAGGGTATGACCGCTGCCGAGGCGAAGTACCTGCTCAGCGCGAACCTGCACCAGTGGTTCAACCGGCCGATTTTCTCCAGCGATGGGCTGCTGACTGTCGGTTACGGCTATTCGAACTTGGTGATGGCTGAGGGCTATAACGCGCCGGGGTCACCGTATTGGGCGCTGAAGAGTTTCATTCACCTGGCGCTGCCAGACGACGATCCGTTTTGGACCTTACCTGAAACCGTGCCGGCGTTTCCGGAACGGGCGCTTAATCCGCACGCGCGCATGCTGCTGATCCACAGTGCCGACGGTCAGGAGCTGCAAGACTTCACGGCCGGCCAGCACTCGCACGAGCACGCGCAGGGCGAATCGAAGTACGAAAAGTTCGTTTACTCAACCACGTTTGGCTTTTCCGTGAAAAAAGGCAGCGTTCTGCCCAAGCAAGGGGCGTTTGACAACACCCTGGCCGTTTCTGAGTCCGCCATCGATTTTCGCACCGTGTTCGGCTATGCTGACTACGCGGTGCACAGCGACTACGTGTACGGCAAGTGGCAGCCGTGGCCAGATGTGATGATCAAAACCTTTATCGTGCCGCTGTACCCTTGGCACCTGCGGCTTCACGTGATCGAAACGGCCCGGCCGCTTAACCTGATCGAAGGCAGCTTCTCCGCCCCGATCGGCGGTCAGATCCTGCCGGTTGCGCTGCCGCAAGCCGGCGTGTTTTACCAAAGCGCGGTGGGCACGGTGGGGATTCTCGCTTTGTCGCCGCAGTGGCAGGCCCAGCTCGAGCAGCCGGAACCGAACACAAACATGCTCTATCCGCTTACCAAGCTGCCGGAGCTTACCGCCAGCTTGCAGCCGGGGCATTATCAACTCGCCGCCGCCTGTTTGGGGGCCGCACATGACCAGACGGCGGGACCGCAGCCGGTTGCCATGTCGCTGGTGGGCAAGCAGCTGACGTTCACGGTCGGGAGCGCTCAGAAGACCGTGACCTTGCGCGAGCTGAACGATTAAATTGAGAAAGTATGGTGAAGAGATGGACAACGCAGAGACGTTTGCCGAAAAAACCCTGGCGCAAGTCAGCGCGAAGATGAAGGCGGTCGTGGCCCGCAACCGGGGCATCATTCCGTACACGACGGATGCCCAGCAGCACTTTAGCGACATGTATCAAAAGGACCCGTTCTGGTGGACCAACGGCTTTTGGGGTGGGGAACTGTGGCAGCTGAACCGCCTCACTGGCGAGGACTTGTTTCGCGAAGAGGCCATCGCCGTTGAGCGCAAACTAGACGCCAACCTGACCGCGGTGGATCACCTAGACCACGACAATGGGTTCAAGTGGGGCCTAACGGCGGTCGCGCATTTCAAAGATGACCAAGATCCCGACGCGCGGCGACGGGGGCTTTTGGCCGCCGAAAACATGGCTGGCCGGTTCAACTTGGCTGGCCACTATTTTCGGGCGTGGAATGATGAGGATGGGACGAACCGCGCAGACCTTGCCATCATCGACTGCATGATGAACCTGCCGCTGCTGGTTTGGGCCAGTCAGGTCGAACAAGATCCGCGGTTCAAGCACCTGGCCTTGGCCCACGCCAAAATGGCCCAACAGCTGATGGTGCGCGGTGACGGCTCAGTTAAGCACATCCTCGTATTCGATCCGGAAACGGGCGCATACTTGCACTCCCAGGGCGGTCAGGGCTATGCCCACGGCTCTTCCTGGACGCGCGGGCAGGCCTGGGGAATTTACGGGTTTGCGCTGGCAGCGCGCCACTTCCACGACCCAAGTTTCCTAATGACCGCCCAGCGCATCGCCAATTACTTTATTGCCAATATTCCGGCAGACTGCCGGATCCCGGTCGATTTCCGGCAGCCGCTGACGCCGTTCTACGAGGACGCGTCGGCCGCGGCTATTGCGGCCAGCGGGCTGCTTGAACTGGCGGCTGATCAACCCAAGGATGCGCCGCTTTATCAAAGGACCGCGGTGCGACTGCTGCAGGCGCTGGCTGATGACGGGGTGGACTGGGACAAGGATCACGATGCGCTGGTCAAGCGCTGCTCGGCGCAGTATCACGAACCGCATCACGAGTACCCAATCATTTATGCTGACTACTTCTTCATTGAAGCGTTGATGAAACTGAATCACACCGCGTTGGACCTTTGGTAGACTGACGGTTGGCGAATTTGGCCCGGCGGGTTCCTGCCGGGCTATTTTTGAGGAGCGACTCATGTTAAAAGATAATTTGATCAATGAAATCAATACCGCCGCCGCGGCCTATGTGGCTGCTGGCACGGTGCAGCCGCTGCATTACCGCGGCTGGCAGGCGTACCGGCAAAGCGGCGACCGGTTAGGCTACGAGCGGGAGTACTTTGAGCGCCGCCGCCAGCTTGCCGTGCTCGGGCTGAGCCAGCAGCTGGCCCCCACCCCTGCAAAAAAAGCGCTGCTTCAGGAAGTGCTGTGGGCGGTTTGTGATGAATTCGCCTGGGGCCTGCCGGCGCACATGCCGCTGACCGGGCCCACATATGGGGCGGCTTCGGCCACGACGATCGATTTGTTCGCCGCCGAAACGGGGGAGGCGTTGGCCGAGATCATGCACGCGCTTGGCAGCACGCTGGATCCCGAGATCCAGCAGCGCGTGGCCGAACAAATCGAAAGACGCATTTTCACCCCGTTTGAAGCGCATGATTGGTCCTGGCAGCACAAGGCCAACAACTGGAGTGCCGTGATTGGCGGCAGCCTGGGGATGACCGCGCTGTATTTGATGCCCAAAGCCAGTGCGCGGCAGCAGGCCTTCTTGCAGCGGTTGGACACGGCGTTTGACACTTACCTGGGCAGCTTTGGTGACGACGGTGCCTCAGTCGAGGGCATCAGTTACTGGGCATACGGGTTTGGCTATTACGCGTACTTTGCCGCGCTTTACCAAGCGGTTCTGGGGGATGACCGGTACCTGAAGCGGCCCAAGGTGCAAGCCATCGCAGGGTTTCCGGCCCGCACGCAGCTGGCGCCTGACCAATTCGTGCCGTTTTCGGATTACACGCCGCTGACGCTGCCCAGTGGGCTGCTTGGCTACTGCCGACGCGAGTTCAAGGTCGCCACACCGCCCATCACCGCCGCGGCGCACTTGGATGATGATACTTGCTACCGGTTTGCACAGCTGAGCCGTGACCTGGCGTGGACGCCTGACAGCGCGGATGCGCAGCCCAGCTTGCCAGCCCAGACGAGCTATTTTGCAAATGTGCAATGGCTCGTGGTCCGCGATCCTGAGCAGAAGCTGGCGTTTGCCGGCCGCGGCGGGCGCAACGATGAAAGCCACAACCACTTGGATGTCGGCAACTTTGTGTTTGGCTCAGACCAGACGCTGTTTTTGACCGACGTCGGCGGTGGTGAATACACGCGCGACTACTTCAACGATGCCAAACGTTACGCGTACTTCGTGCCAAGCACGCAGGCGCACAGTGTGCCGCTAATTGACGGCGTGGGGCAGACCCCTGGTGCCTACGAGGCGACAGCGCAGCAAAAAGGCACCACGCTGAAACTTGACCTGACGGCCTTGTACCCAAAGACGCCACTTTCACAGCTGACCCGCAGGCTTTCGCTGGATGTCCAAATGCGGCGGCTCACGATCACCGATGACGCCTGGTTTCAGGCGGGCCGCCACACGCTGACTGAGCAGCTCATCACTGCAGTTGAGCCGGCCCTGGCTGGCCATACGGTGTTGCTGACGAGTGGCGGTCAGACCTGTGAGCTGGACTTTGGGGCCGCCGCGCCGCGCGTGGTGCCAGTCAGCTACCGCGATCATGATGGCAAGCCGGCCCAGGCATATCGCATTCTGACCGATTACGGCGGTGCGGATAAGCAGACCGCCACCATCACGGCGACACTTAAGGAGGCTCACCATGACGATCACGCCTAGTTTAACCTGGCTCGACGATCCGGAGGTCTTTCGCGTCAACAAGCTGCCCGCCCACTCTGATCACCGCTGGTTCGAAAATGCCGAAGCGGTGAAGACAGGCACCAGCAGCTTTGAGCGCAGTCTGGATGGTGAGTGGGAGTTCGATTTTGTTCAAAGCGCCAAAGACTTCGACGCGGGGTTTGCCCTGCCTGACCACGGGCCGCTGCCGCATCTGATCCCAGTGCCTAAGCACATTGAACTTGCGGGGTACGCGCAGAATCAGTACATCAACACGATGTACCCGTGGGACGGTCGCCACTTCCGCCGGCCGCCGTACACCTTAGGGCAAACGCAACTGGTCAAAGGCTTATTTAGTCAGGCTGAGGATAATCCCGTTGGCCTGTATCGTAAAACCTTCACAGTGCCCAAGGCGTGGGCCGGCCTTTCTGTCCGCATTCATTTTGGCGGGGTGGAAGAGGCGATGTACCTGTGGCTGAACGGCCATTTCATCGGTTACAGCGAGGACAGCTTTGCCCCGGCGGAATTTGACCTGACCGCTGCCTTGCAGGCCGGCCCCAATGTGCTGGCAGTTGCGGTTTTTAAGCGCAGTACGGCGGCGTTCATCGAGGACCAGGACATGTTTCGCTTCTCCGGCATTTTTCGGTCGGTGACGCTGCTCGCGACGCCGGCGGGGCATGTGGAAGACATTGCGCTGAGTCCCCAGGTGACGGCCGATGGGTCCGGCGTGCTGACGGCGACGATTAAGCTGCTTGAGCCGGCAGGCGCCGCCAGCGTGCGCCTGACTGTGCAGGAGCCAGCGGGGGCGGTGATTGCGACTCGCACCGCGGCCGCAAAGCCGCAGGTGACCTTTACCATCCCCGTGGGCGCGCCTGCTCTGTGGGCGCCGGGGCAGCCCGCCTTGTACACGATTACTGCTGAACCGCTGAACCAAGATGGGTCAGCGCTTGAAGTGGCCGTTGCCGAGTGCGGTTTTCGCACCCTGACGGTGGCGGACAACGTGGTCTCGCTGAACGGTCAGCGTTTGATCCTGACGGGCGTCAACCGCCATGAATGGTCGGCCCAAACCGGGCGCGCGATTACCAGAGCAGACATGGTGCGAGATATTGCCACCTTCAAGGCGAACCACATCAACGCCGTGCGCACCTGCCATTACATGGACCAGCTGGCGTGGTATCGGCTGTGCGATCAGGCGGGCATCATTGTGATGGCCGAGTGTAATCTCGAAAGCCACGGCTCGTGGCAAAAAATGAGTGCAGTCGAGCCGTCTTACAACGTGCCTGGTGATTTACCGCAGTGGCAGGCGGTGGTGATGGATCGGGCGCAGAGCAATTACGAAACGCTGAAAAATCACCCGGCGATCTTGTTCTGGTCGCTTGGCAACGAATCCTATGCCGGCGCAGACATTGCCGCCATGAATGCCTACTTTAAACGCGTTGATCCGCTGCGGCTGACGCATTACGAAGGGGTCAGTCAAAACCGCGCGCTAGAAGGGCAAATCTCGGATCTGGAAAGCCGGATGTATTTGCCGCCGGCTGGGGTCGAGGATTACCTGCAGCACGCCAGCAAGCCGTTTGTGCTGTGCGAGTACATGCATGATATGGGCAATTCTTGTGGGGGGATGGGCTCGTACATGGCACTACTGAAAAAGTATCCCAACTTCTTGGGCGGCTTCATCTGGGACTACATCGACCAGGCGCTTGAGGTGTCTGACCCCCTGACCGGGCAGCCGGTCATGCAGTACGGCGGCGATTTCGATGAGCGCTGCGCCGATTACGAATTTTCCGCAGACGGGCTGGTATTTGCGGACCGGACACCGAAACCGGCCCTGCAGGAGGTGCGCTATTACTATGGCCAATTCACAAGCTAAACTACGCCTGACCTTTGGCGACTGCACGCTGGGGGTCGCCGGTGCCGGGTTTGAATACCTGTTTTCCTTTGATAAGCACGGCCTGGAGTCGCTGAATTACGGGGGCCGACAGTGGTGCTACCGCCCGCCGCGCCCGGCCTTTTGGCGCGCAACCACGGACAACGACCGGGGCATGCACTTTGACGTGACCTCAGCGCAGTGGCTGGGGGCCGACCTGTTCAGCCCAGTGACCGCGCAAAGTGTCGTCATCGATGGCGAGCCGGTGCCGCTACCGATTGCCCCGGTGAATAATCAATGGTCAAGACCGCTTTCGGCGGGTCAGGTCGCTGTCAGCTTCACTTACCAAACGGCCACTGTGCCCAGCACCAGGGTGGCGGTGACGTACACCGTTGGGCCTGGCGGAATCATGACGGTGCGGGTCCGCTTCACCGGCAACGCGGCGCTGCCGGAACTGCCGGTGTTTGGCTGGCGGCTGATTGTCCCGACGCCGGCCAGCGGTTTTACCTACACCGGGTTATCTGACGAGACCTATCCGGACCGCATGGCCGGCGGGGCGTTCGGGACTTACCAGGTGACGGGCATGCCAGTGACGCCATATGTCCGCCCCCAGGATTGCGGCGTGCACATGCAGACCTCAGCACTGACGGTCACCCGGGCAACGACTCAAAACAATGCGGACCACCAGCAGACCTCCTTTGGCCTGCGAGTGGGGATGGTGGACAATGCGCCATTTGCCTTTAGTTGCCTCCCTTACACGCCGGCCGAGCTGGAAAATGCAACGCATCCAAACGAGCTGCCGCCGGTGCGCCGAACTGTGCTGACCATCATGGGCGCGGTGCGCGGCGTTGGCGGGATCGACACATGGGGCAGCGACGTTGAACCGCCGTATCGGCTCAGCGCAGCGGTGGACCGCGAGTTCGCCTTCACGGTGCAGCCGGCTTGAGTATAAAATTTTTAGTAAAAATCGATTCGATCTGATGTATACTTGAAAGCATACTTTATGACCCGACGATCCACATCACGGCCTCGAAAGGGTGGAAATTATGGCATCCACGATCACAGACATTGCGCAACAAGCTGGGGTATCGATCAGCACCGTATCGCGCGTCCTGAATTATGATGAGAGCCTGGCAGTGGCAGACACGACCCGGCGGCGTATTTTTGAGACGGCTGAGCAGCTGAACTACACCAAGTATAAGAAGAAGCGGCAGGCCAAAAAGCGCGCTGCCAGCAAGCCCCCGCGCCAGAACAACATTGCCTTCTTCCAGTGGCTGACTGAGGCCGAGGAGCTGGGTGACGTTTATTACCTGTCCATGCGGATGGGGGTTGAAAAACGCGCGGCGCAGCGTGGTTACAATCTGATCCGGGCGACGGCCACTGACGATGCCGTGCTCAACGACGTTCAGGGGAGCTTAGCAATCGGCAAGTTTGACGAAAAAACGGTTCAGGAGATTCTTAACGTCAGTCCGAACACCGTCTTTGTCGGGACCACTTTTCCCACGGTCGATGCGGATACCATCAACGGTGATTTCGAGCAGGCGGCCGAGTTGGCGCTGAACCACTTGTTTAGTTTGGGCCACAAGAAAATTGCGTTGATCTCAGCTCAGGAGCAGCTGAACATGTACGGTTACCGGACCTACAAGACCCCGCTGATCAACGCCTATCGCGATATTATGCGTTATTACGGTTATTTTGATGAGCGCTACTTTGCCGTGGACACCGATTCAAATTTGACGGTGCCAGTCGGTCGCGCGCTGACTGAGCGCAAGCTGAAGGACTGGGGTGATGACCTGCCGACCGCGATCCTTGCCGGCAACGATTTGATGGCCGTCGGCGTGATCAACGCCTTGCAGACGCACGGCATTCGCGTGCCGGAAGACGTCTCGGTCGTTGGCATTAACGACCTCATGATGGCCCAGTACCTCGATCCGCCGCTGACCACGGTTAAAATCTTCACCGAAGAAATGGGTGAAACGGGGCTGGATACGCTGATTTCGCGCATCAAGTCCCCAGGCATTGCGCGGCGTATCGTGCTGTCCGGAAAGCTGATTACGCGCGGGTCGACGGCCAAGCCACGATAACACAGTAAAGGCGTACCAGCAGAGCGGGGTTGTACCCACTGGCTGGGACGCCTTTTTTTGCTGTCCGCTGCAGGTTTTTGCTGATCCAAGGTCAGTTAAACTTGACCGATTCACGTTCCACAAGCCGCGGGGTGATGCGGATCAGGTTGTGCTGGGAGGTGTGATTGCGGAGCCGAAAGTATTCTTCCACCACGCGATTGGCCCAAAGGTCGTGGTCGACATCCACAGTGGTCAAGGGTGGGGTAACCACCTGCGAGGCAGGAGAATTGTCGAAGCCAACGACACTGATGTCTTTGCCGACTCGTTTGCCATAATGTTGCGCAGCCTGGTAAATGCCAAAGGCCATTAAATCATTGAAGCACAGGAAAGCATCATATGTTTTGGTCGCTGCGCAGTTGGACGCACAGCTGACTCACGCTGCGATTGCACTGCTCATCAGTGGCGGGATTGGGTTGCTATTCATAATCCCCACCGGGCACCTCAAAGCCAGGAAAATGTGAGTGGTCAGCTCACCGTTTCCCGATACCGGCAGTCTGCCAGTTCAGTTTGCAGTCAGTTGCATTCCTGCCCTGAAGCGTGCATTCTAAAGAAAAGCACATGTGGGGCATTTGCAATGGCAGAAATTAGTAAAAACGATGTACGAAAGAACAATGAAAAAAACGTGCTTCAGGCGGTGATAAACACCGGCCCAACTTCGCGCAGCCAGGTCGCAAAAGACCTAAAACTGAATAAGGTGACGGTTTCCGACATTTTCAGTCAATTGATTGAGGCTGGCTACCTAAAAGAAGTGGGGACGGGCACCGGCTCGCAGGCGGGCGGCCGCAAACCGACTTTATATCGATTTGACGAACGCTTTGGTTACGTCATCAGTTTTGATCTCGGCTTTCATGCCACAGATATGATCGTCAGCACTTTGGATGGGCAGGTCCTTCATAGCGACAACTTCTGGGGGGAAGGCGCGGCGATCTCGAAGCGTCTCGCAGTAATGCTGGCTAAGATCGAGGCTTATCAAAGGCAACCAGTGACCAAGACTCGCCACGGCCTGATGGGGCTAACAATTGGTATTCACGGAATCGTCAACCACAACCGGATCCTAGATTCGCCTTTTTTCTCGACAGAGAATGTCGATATTGCGGCGTATTTCCAGGAGGCGCTGAAGGTGCCGGTATTCCTGGAAAACGAGGCAAACTTAGCCGCCCTTTATGCGCGTGATTTCACCCAACTTGCCGCTGCTCAGCAGGATCTCGTTGCCTTGAGCATCCACAAGGGCATTGGGGCCGGCGTGGTGATCAACGGTCAGCTGTTCCGCGGTGCACAAGGCGGTGCTGGGGAAGTTGGCCGGACTTTTGTTGAGCTCGCTCCCAACGGGGAACCAGTCAAAATCGAAGCACTTTGCTCTGAGGATGCGGTGATGGCTCAGCTGCGGAAGACGCTGCACGAGCCTTCGCTGACCGAGGAAGAAGTGGGCTCGCGGATGGTGGCAGGTGATGCGAAAATGCAGCAAGTACTTGACCGTTTTGCCACCAGGCTGGCCATGGTGATTCATAATCTTGTTGCCAGCTATGATCCCAAAGTCGTGGTCATTAACTCAAAACTGGTGGCTCAAAACTCAGCAATGCTGGCAGCAATCGCGCGTGAGGTGCAGCGGTTTGGCGGGCATGTCCGGCTTTCACTTTGCCAGGATGTTGACCATGCGGTGACCCTGGGGGGAACGGCGCTGATTGTGCATCAGGTCTTAGGCATGGGACGCCGACAGTTGCGGTTCAGGAATCACTGAAATCGTTGCCATCGTTGTTGACTACGCGTTTTGGGTGTGGTAGTTTTGTCCCGTAGTTAGTAAGTTATACAAACAAACCAAACAGGAGGTTTTAACATGGCAAAACAGGAATATTTTCCTGATGTCTCAAAAATCAGTTATATTGGGCCAACTTCACTTAAGTCAAAGATGGGGTTCCAGTATTACAACCCAGACGAAGTGGTCGGCGGCAAGAAGATGCGCGACTGGCTGCGCTTCTCCGTTGCGTACTGGCACACCTTCGGCCAAAAGCTTGACGATATCTTCGGCGACGGCACCGCGATTCGCCCTTGGGACGGCTTGACTGGCATGGACCTGGCGAAGGCGCGCGTGGATGCGGCCTTTGAATTCTATGACAAACTGGGCGTTGACTTCTTCTGCTTCCACGACCGTGACATCGCCCCGGAAGGCGACACGCTGCGTGAAACCAACAAGAACATCGAAGAAATCACTGACATGTTTGTGGACTACCAAAAGACGTCTCACATGAAGGTGCTGTGGAACACCGCTAACATGTTCACCAACCCCCGGTTCGTTGCCGGCGCGGCGTCCAGTCCGTTTGCTGACATTTTTGCCTTTGCCGCAGCCCAGGTCAAGGAAGGCCTGGATACCGCCAAGAAGGTCGGCTCTGAGAACTACGTGTTCTGGGGCGGCCGTGAAGGCTACGAATCCCTGCTGAACACGGACATGAAGCGCGAGCAGGATCACCTGGGCCAGTTCTTTAACATGGCGGCGGACTACGCGAGGTCGATCGGCTTCACGGGCCAGCTGCTGCTCGAGCCAAAGCCGAAAGAACCGATGATGCACCAGTACGACTTTGATGCGGCCACCACCATCGCCTTCATGAAGGAATACGGCCTGGACGGCACGTACAAGCTGAACCTGGAAGGCAACCACGCCAACTTGGCTGGCCACACCTACCAGCACGAGATCCGCGTGGCACGCTCCGCTGGGCTGCTCGGCTCCCTGGATGCCAACCAGGGCGACAAGCTGATCGGCTGGGATCTGGATCAGTTCCCGACCAACCTGTACGAATCCACCATGGCAATGTACGAAGTCGTTGAAAACGGCGGTTTGAACAAGGGCGGTTTGAACTTCGATGCCAAGCCGCGGCGGTCTTCCTTCACCCCAGAAGACATGTTCTACTCCCACATTGTGGGCATGGACACTTATGCTGCCGGGCTGAAGGTGGCACTGAAGCTGAAGCAGGATAAGGTCTTTGAAGACTTCATCACCGATCGCTACAGCAGCTACGATTCCGGTATTGGCGCTTCAATCGAAGCGGGCAAGGAAGACTTCAATTCGCTGAACAAGTATGTGATTGACAAGCCGCAAAGTGAGCTGCGCGCAGCCACCAAATCCGGCCGCTGGGAAGAACTTGAAGACACGCTGAACCACTACATCATTGAGACGCTGAAGTAACGGAGGAACACCATGGCAACCGTAATTGGAGTTGATTTGGGCACCAGCGCAGTCAAGGTCCTGCTGGTGGATGAAACCGGGACAACCTTGGCGACGGCGAGCGAAGATTACCCGTTGCAGCAGCCTAAACCTGGTTACAGTGAGCAGGATCCCGAGGACTGGATCCGCGGGGTGAAAGCTGCCATCATCGCCCTGGGGAAAAAGCCCGAAGCTGATCTTAGCCAAGTAGCGGGACTGAGCTTTTCCGGTCAAATGCACGGGTTGGTCCTACTTTCGTCCGCCATGCGGCCACTGCGCCCAGCTATTTTGTGGAATGACACGCGCACGACCGCTGAGGTCAACCAGATCAACCAGACGATGGGTCAGCGATTTATTGAGATCACGCGCAACCGGGCGCTGGAAGGGTTCACACTGCCCAAGCTCCTGTGGGTCCAAAAGCATGAGCCGGACAACTTTGCCGCGGCCAAGATGTTCTTGTTACCCAAAGATTATGTGCGCTACCGCATGACCGGGACGGTTGGAATGGATTACTCGGATGCCGCAGGAACGGTGATGTTGGATGAGGAAAAGCGGCGCTGGTCGCCGGCCATCCTCGCAACTTTCAACATTCCGGCGAGCCTCTGCCCACCGCTGATTGAGGCCACTGACTGCGTTGGTACGCTCGATCCAGAGTTCGCCGCAGCAGTCGGCCTGCCGAAGACCGTTAAAGTCTTTGGCGGCGGGGCCGATAATGCGTGCGGGGCAGTCGGTGCCGGGGTCTTGCACCCGGAGCAGTTGCTGCTCAGCATTGGGACTTCCGGGGTCGTCTTGACCTATGAACCTGACGCCAAAACGACTTACAACGGCAAGCTGCATTATTTTGACCATGTCGTGCCAGGGCAGCACTACTCGATGGGCGTCACGCTGGCAGCCGGGCACAGCCTGAACTGGTTCAAGAAGACCTTCGCGCCAGACGAGGATTTCAGTACTTTAGTGGACAGTGCAGCGGCGTCGCAGCCAGGCGCTAACGGACTGTTATTCACCCCGTACCTGGTCGGCGAACGCACGCCGTACGCCGATGCCAAAATTCGTGGCAGTTTTATCGGAATCGACAGCCGGCAGACCCGCGCGGATTTTGTCCGGGCGGTAATCGAAGGCATCACGTTCTCGTTTCGTGATGTGCTCGCAATCTACCAAGACAGCGGGCGCACCTTTAAGTCGGCGATTACGATCGGCGGCGGGGCGCAGAGCCCACTTTGGCTGCAGATCCAGGCGGATATTCTGAATCTCAAGATTGTTAGTCTGGCCAACAACCAAGGCCCCGGTATTGGGGCTGCGATGATTGCCGCAGTCGGACTTGGCTGGTTTGCCAGCTTTGAGGACTGTGCCAAGCAGTTCGTGAAGGAAGCGGCGACTTATGTGCCGAATCCGGCACAAGTGGCGCGGTACAACCGGTACTACAAGCTCTATCACGATGTTTACGTGGCAACGTGGCCGATCACGGCGGGTTTGCTGCAAGCTGAAGATTAGTTACTGAGGCCGTCTAGCGATGCTGGGCGGCTTTAGTTGCCATTCGTAATCTAATAAAGCCGCACAGAATAGGATAATGACAAAAAAGATAGGAGGAGAGAAGACATGACAGTCGTGATGAGGCGGTACGGTGTGTTTAAAGGAGAACCGCTGTACGAGCTGACGATGACTAATCGCAACGGGATGGTGGTTAAGGTGTTGAATTATGGGGCAACGCTTGAGCGCGTAATGGTTCCAGACGGCGACACAAAGACCGATGTGATCCTGACGTTGGCGTCACCAGAGGACTACAGTAAGGAACGAAATTTGCTGGGCGGCACAATTGGCCGCATCAGGGCGAGAAATCACTCGAACTGCCGGCTAATGAAGGCGATAATACGATTCATGGCGGACCGGATGGCATCGACATGCAGGCGTGGAACGTCGCCTATCGCGAAAAATCGCAAGCCGATCAGGTCACGTTTACCCTGGTTGACTTTGCCGGGCATAACCAGTTTCCAGGTAACTTGAAGGTGACCGTGACATACACCCTAGACGATCAGGACCGGCTGCAATACGAATTGACCGCTGAGACCGATCAGATGACGCTTTTCAATGCGACGAATCATGTGTACTTTGCCTTGGATGGCCAAGGCTCCACGGTTGATCAGACCACGCTGCAGCTGGCCAGCGACTATTACGGACCGTTGGCTGAAAACCATCTGCCCATGAGCGGTTGGCAACCAGTGGCGGGGACCCCGTTTGATTTTCGGCAGGGGCAAAGACTAGGTGATGTTATGCCACAGGTCTTAGGAGGCGCAGGGTTCGATCATCCGTTTTTGCTCAAAAATGATAAGGCGGCAACGTTAACTGGGGACAGTGGCAGGTCAGTTGACATGACAACCTCTGCGCCAGCTGTGGTCGTCTATACGGGTAATCACTGGGACGAAGAAACCGGGGTCGCCAGCCATCTTAAGCGGCACAGTGGGGTGACGCTCGAGGCGCAAGTTGCCCCGCCGAGCGGCCAGGATTGGTCTGGCATCACGCTCATGCCAGGCAGTCCTTACCAACTGAAGACCAGCTGGCAGTTTCGCTATTAGGCTGTCGACACGTTCGGCTATAATGAACCCATGTCTAGCTGATTGTGGACGCAAAGCCTAAGGTCAGCCAATGGAAGGCGGTTAGTCATGTTCTTCAAGCAAGTAAACTTACCCATTGATCAAATTGACGAGAACTCCTCGCGCCAAGTCCTAGCGTATGGGGACCAGTTAATGAACGCGCGAATTTTTTTCAAAAAAGGGCTTGATTCTGATTCTGAGATTCCGGTCCATAACCATCCGCATGTGCAAACGACATACGTATTGAAGGGCGCCTTCAAGTTCGTCATTAAGTATCCGGATCATGACGACATTCAAGTGGTCAAGGCCGGTGACGGCATCTATTTTCCGGCCAATCTTTATCACGGCTGCATTCCGCTGGAAGATGACAGTCAGTTGCTGGATTCTTTCACGCCCATTCGGGAGGACTTTTTGAAACATTAAACACTCAAAGGATTGATCAATGGCCTTTTGTCAGCCTCCTCGGCTGAGGAAAGACCATTGTTTTGCCAAGCTGGTAGTCCAACTGAGCGCGTGATGGCCGGCAAGGAGACTTGTTAATTTTTTAAAATGTGTATAGAATACTCGTAGTTTCCAAATAATAAACACCAGAGGGGGCAACCCAGATGACTGAATCAAACACTGGGAAACCATACGGAACGGTTTTAATTAAAGCCAACGAGATTCTTGACTACTTGTTGCACACGCAGGACGCGCCATCACTGGCGCAAATCAGCGCCGGGCTGGGGATGGCCAAGCCGACCGCGCAGAAGATTCTCACCACGATGAACCAGCTGGGGATGGTCCGCCGCGACGACCAAACCAAGCGCTACTACATTGGCACGCAGATGATCGCGTATGCGCAAAAAGCCATAGCCAGCTTTGATATCGCTGGGGCGGCGCGGCCGTTTTTGCAAAAACTGCGCGACGAGACTGGGGAGACTATCAACCTCGGCGTGCTGCGCGACTCGAAGATCGTGCTGATCGAAAAGCTGGAAAGCCCCACCTCGATCAAGCTCCAATCCATCATCGGCGGGACCATGAACCTGTACTCGTCTGCGATGGGCAAGGCGGTGCTGGCCACGTACACGCAAAGTCAGCTGCGAAAGTATTTTGACGCGACCAAGCTAACGCCGCTGACGCCGTACACCATTACCAGCCAGACCAAGCTGCAAGCGGATCTCAAGCAGATCCAGCAAACCGGCGTCAGCATCGATAACGAGGAAAACGAGTCCGAGGTCTTCTGCCTGGGCGCCACCATTCACAAGAACCACCAGCTGTATGGCGCTTTCTCAATTTCGACACCGAAGTACCGGCTGCCCAAGGAGCGGCGGACGGAGTTTGTGCGCCTGATGCTCAACACACAGCACGCGATTGAGGCGGCGCTTTAACCATCAGCATTTTATCAGCGAGGCTGCGGCCTTGCTATTTTTTTGCGGTGGCGGAGGGTAATCGCTTGCAAAATCAGCCGCGATGCCGTATATTGACGGTGTTGATTGTTTTTGGAAATAGAGTTTCCTATAAAGAAACGATATTTTCACACTAAAACGATAGGAGCTGAGTTTAATGGCAGAGATCCATCAGACAGAAGAAGAAATCAAGAAGCACGAGGCCGAACTTGACCAGTTTAAGATGAGCAAGTTCGATTTGAGCGGCAAGGTGGCCGTCATCACCGGCGGCAACACCGGGCTGGGCCAGGGTTACGCGGTGGCCATGGCGGAAGCCGGCGCCGACATCTTTATCCCGACGTTCGGGACAGCAGAATGGGACAACACCCGCCGCCTGATCGAAAAGCGCGGCCGCAAAGTCGAGTTCGCTGACGTCGACCTGACGAAGGCTGGTGTGGCCGAGCAGGTCGTTGCCGAGGCCGTTGAAAAAATGGGCCACATCGACATTCTGGTCAACAACGCTGGGATGATCCGCCGCAACCCGCTGCTCGAATCCAAGGATAAGGACTGGGACCAGGTCATCGCGATCAACCTCAGTGCCGTTTACCACATGAGTCTGGCCGCCGCGAAGGTCTTCGCCAAGCAGAAGTACGGCAAGATCATCAACATCGGCTCGATGCTGTCGTTCCAAGGCGGGAAGTTCATTCCTTCCTATACTGCCTCCAAGCACGGGGTCGCCGGTCTGACCAAGGCCTTTGCCTCTGAGCTGGGCGTCTACAACATCACCGTCAACGCGATTGCCCCTGGCTACATCAAGACGGAAAACACCGCGCCGATCCGCGCCGACAAAGATCGTAACAAGGAGATCCTCGACCGGATCCCGGCTGGCCACTGGGCAGAGCCTTACGAACTGATGGGCATCGCCGTGTTCCTGGCCAGTGATGCTTCCAGCTACATCAACGGGGCGATCATCCCAGTTGACGGCGGCTACCTGGTTCGTTAATTTTTCCGTTCGCGAGGTGACAAAATGGCAGAAATCGTCACGATCGGCGAGCCGCTAGTGCTGTTCGCCTCAGAAGACGAAGACCAAAGCCTGGCGCAGGCCACCCATTTTCATAAGTACCTGGCCGGTGCTGAGGTTAATGTGGCCGTGGGCGCCACCCGGCTTGGCCATTCAGTGGATTACCTGACTGCAGTCGGTGCCGGGCCCAATGGCGAGTTCATCACACAGGCACTGGCGTCGCGAGGCATCGAGACTGATCATATCGCCGTCGACTCTGCGCACTGGACCGGTGTGATGTTCAAGCAAAAAACGTCAGTCGGCGACCCGGCCACGTTTTACATGCGGCAGGATTCGGCCGCCGCGAACCTCACCGCGGCTCAGTTGCCAGCGCTGGATCTGACGGCCACGCGTTTTGCGCATCTGACTGGCATATATGCCGGCGTTTCTGCCACCAGTCGCCAAACGTTAAAGGCACTGATCACTCGGTTGCACCAGGCCAACGTGCCGATCAGCTTCGACCCGAACCTGCGGCCGGCGCTGTGGCCGGATGAGGCCGTGATGCGGCAAACACTCAACCGCCTGGCCCAGGAGGCCACGCTGGTGCTGCCGGGGCTCAAGGAAGGCCGCACGCTGACAGGCGCGCAAACGCCGGCGGCCATCGCGCAGTTTTACTTTGACCAAAGCTCGCGCACCCAAGTCGTGGTCATTAAACTCGGCAGCCGTGGCGCCTATTTTCAGACGCGTGAAGGCGCGCATGGCACTGTCCCGGGGTTTGTCGCTGACCGCGTCGTCGATACGGTGGGCGCCGGCGACGGCTTTGCGCTGGGCGTGCTGACTGGGCGGCTAGAAGGGCTGGACTGGGCGGCGGCCACTGAGCGCGGCAACGCCATCGGGGCGCTGGGTGTTCAGTCGCCCAGCGATAACGACGGCTACCCGGATCAGGCGGGATTAACGCAGTTTATCAAAACGGCGACGCGAGCCGTCGTATAGGAGGATCTCAATGAAAAAAGTGGAGTTGTTGAATCGCATCAAGGAAGCCGGCGTGATTGCCGTCATCCGTGAGGACAGTGCAGCGAAAGCCGTCAAGTTGGCCGATGCAGTCATCGCCGGTGGCGTCACCGGCATCGAGCTGACCTTTACCGTGCCGCATGCCGATCAGGCCATCACCGAGCTGACCGAAAAGTACGCCGATGATGATCAAGTGATCATCGGCGCCGGCACCGTACTGGACGCGGTCACTGCGCGCATCGCGATCATCGACGGCGCGGAGTTTATCGTCAGTCCCAGCTTCAACCCAGAAGTAGCTAAGGTCTGCAATCTGTACTCGATTCCTTACACCCCAGGTTGCCTGACCCCGACCGAGATCCAGCACGCACTGGAAAGCGGTGTCGACCTGGTCAAGTTGTTCCCTGGTTCCGTGGCTGGACCGGGCATGGTCAAGGCGGTGCTGGCTCCGTTCCCGAACGCGTCGATCATGCCGACCGGCGGCGTTTCGCTGGACAACATGGCCGACTGGTTCAAGGCCGGCGTCACCGTTGTCGGGGCAGGCTCCAACCTGACCGCAGCGGCTAAGACTGGCGACTTTGCCGGCGTCACGGCGACCGCAAAACAGTATGCTGCTAAGCTCAAGGAAATTCGCGCTTAAGTTCATCCGCCAGTGCAGTGTGCAAACTGAATGCTGGCAGTATCGCGGCCCTTTTTGTGGGCTCACATCAATCATTTTTCTAAGGAGAGAAATCAACCATGGCTTTTTCAATGAAAACAAACTACGCACATAGTCCCAAGGACATTGAACATTACTCGACTGACGAGATGCGTGACCAGTTCCAGGTCGAGCATCTGTTCACGCCTGGTGATATTAACCTGACGTACACTTACAATGACCGCATGATTTTTGGTGGGGTGACGCCAACCACCGAGCCGCTGGAGATCGTTCTGGGCAAGGAACTCGGCGTTGAGTTCTTCTTGCAGCGCCGCGAGCTCGGTGTGATCAACATCGGCGGCGAAGGGACGATCACGATTGATGGCGACGAGCAGCCGATGGTCACCCACGACGGGTACTACGTCGGCATGGGGCACAAGCACGTGGTCTTCGCGTCAAAGGACCCACAAAATCCGGCCAAGTTCTACACCGTCTCCACGCCGGCACACAAAACCTATCCGGACAAAAAGCTGCCGTTTGCCAATGCCTTGAAGAAGCCAATCGGCGACCAGGAACACATGAACAAGCGGACAATCTACAAGTACATTGACGCCAGCCAAATGGACACCTGCCAGCTGCAAATGGGTTACACCGTTTTGGAGCCGGGCTCTTCTTGGAACACCATGCCGGCGCACACGCACGCCCGCCGCATGGAAACCTATCTCTACATTGAATTCCCAACGCCAGACACCCGCGTCTTCCACTTCATGGGGCAGCCAAGCCAGTCCAAGCATTTGGTCATGACCAATGAATCCGCGGTCGTTAACCCGAGCTGGTCTATCCACTGCGGGGTTGGCACCACGAACTACGCCTTCATCTGGGCGATGTGCGGTGAGAACCAGACTTACGATGACATGGATCAAGTCGCAATGGATGAACTGAAGTAGGTGGCAGCATGCAGACGTTGAAGTTTGGTCTGTACAATGGCGGTCACCTTGAACAGGCGGCGACTCCTGGTGCGGCGGCCTACCTGGTCTTTCAGCATGGGTACAAGCGTGGCGACTACTATCAAGTCGAGGTTGATAAGGCGCCGGCCTACCTGGTCGTGCAGCTTGATTCGGCGCTCAGCCCGGCCCTGATTTACGTCACCGAGAAGACTTGGCGTTACTCAATCCCGTTTAATGACCAACGCGAATGGCCATACCCTGACGGTGCGTTTGCCGAGCACAGATATTATGCCAGTGTCCGCTTTGCCACCGCGGATGAGATCCACGCGCGGCGCAACTTGGCGGTCAACAGCCACGACTTGCGCGGCGCCGACCACGCCTTTCCGCACGCGTCGGCCAACGCCGAGACGCGCGGCGAGTACGTGTTCTTTGCCCGCAATGCGATCGATGGCTACGTGGCTAACGAGTCGCATGGCAACTTTCCGTTCCAGTCATGGGGCATCGACCAGCGCGAGGACGCCGAGCTGACCGTCGACTTCGGCCGGCCGGTCAGGATCGACACGCTGATCCTGACGCTGCGGGCGGACTATCCGCACGATACGTACTGGACGGCCGGGACCGCCATGTTCTCTGACGGCAGCCAGTTGCCGCTGAAGATGGCCAAAACGGCCGCACCGCAATCGTACTCGTTTGAGGCAAAGACGGTCACTTGGGTCCGGCTCACCGACTTGAAGCGCGCGCTTGGCACCGAGTTTTTCCCGGCGCTGACCGAGCTTGCGGTCATCGGTCAGGACGCACAATGAGGAAAACCGGTGCGGCGTGATTGCGCCTGCACCGGTTTTTGCAATCAAGGAGGATCATCATGACAAAAGTTCTGACAATGGGTGAGATCATGCTGCGCCTGAAGCCGCCGGTCAACGAGCGAATCATCCAGACCACCAGCTTTGAGGCCAATTACGGCGGCGCCGAGGCTAATGTCGCCGCCAGCCTGGCACTGCTGGGCGAGGACGCGGCCTTTTTGACCAAGCTGCCCCAAAACCCGCTGGGTGACGCGGCGTTGTATACGTTGCGCGGCTATGGGGTCGACACCACGCGCATCCTGCGCGGCGGCCCGCGCCTGGGGATTTACTACTTTGAAAAAGGGGCCAGCGTGCGTACGACCAGCGTGGTGTACGACCGCGCCGGCAGCAGTTTTGCCTTGGCACAGGCGAAAGAGTTCGACTGGCCGAAGCTGTTTGAAGACGTCGACACGTTCTACTTTTCCGGTATCACGGCGGCGCTGTCGCCGGCGATGGCCAGCGCCCTTCAAGCAGCCTGTGAGTACTGCGAGGCGCAAGGCATCACCGTGGTGCTGGACACCAACTACCGGGGTAAAATGTGGACGCCAAAGCAGGCGCAGGCGACGATGAAGACCTTGCTGCCGCATGTGTCGGTGGTCTTAGCTCACGACGAGGACTTCGAGGCAACGCTGGGGATCAAAGCCTTCGACGGCGACGAGACTCGCGGCATCGAGCAAGTGGCCAACTTTGAGGCGGCGATGCGCGAGGTCCAGCGCCAGTATCCAAATATCCACACCGTCGGCTCGATTCTCCGCGACATTCGCTCGGTTGAGGACTCGGACTGGACCGCGCTGCTGCTGCAGGATGGGACGCTCAGCCGCGCCGTTACCCACCATCTCCACGTGATGGAAGGCGTCGGCTCCGGGGATGCGTTCGGTGCCGGGCTGCTGCACGCGATGCGGCAAGGTCTGACCGGCGAGCCGCTGATCAATTACGCACTCGCGGCTTCGGTCCTCAAGCTGACGATCCAAGGCGACATCAATCTGAACACCGACGCCGAGGTGAAGGCGCTGATGAACCACGCCGGGGCGATGAACCGGTAGCAGTTGAAAAGATTTCCAAACAGGCTCGCAGTACGCTGTGCGGGCCTGTTTTGGCGTTGTTGAGCCGGTAAAATAAGCCGGCTTTCCTCCGCCCTAGGCCTGGGCAAAATTGCGACTAAGGACTGATTTAACGGCTCTAAAAAGCACTATGCTTGGGTCGTTAGAAGGAGGAAGTAACATGTGGGAAAGAATTGTTGGGGTGCTGTTCGTCCTGCTGGGGATCTGGCAGATTTACATTAGCAAGCGCTATGGTCATCATGTCACGAAGCACGGGGATGCGTCGACCTCCTCGTTTTCGCTGCTGGCGCTGGCGGACAGCTTTTACCTAGGCGTCATGTTTGTGGGGATCGGCATTGCGACGTTCTTCATGCAGTTTTAAATTTGCACCACGGGCAAGGGAGTGATGATCATGTGGGAAACTATCGCAGGCATCGCGCTGATTTTACTGGGCGCCTGGCAAGTTTATCTGAGCTTCCGGTTTCGGCACACGCTGACGCGGCGCACGGACCCGAACGCCGCGACCTTTTCGCCGTTCGGGCTGGCCTACAGCTTCTTCATCGGGCTTGTGTTCGCCGGCATGGGGGTGGCCCTTCTGCTGGGGGCATTCTGAATGATGGCGCAACATAAAACAACGCGTCTTGCACAGTGAAGTGCTATGACAAGGGTGATGTTTTGCGGATGACTTTTCATTCGGTCAACATTGCTAGACCGTCGGAGTACAACGCAGAGGAGATCAAAGAAATCGGAAGAATTTAAACGTCTCACAGCGAGATCTTGAGCGTAAGCTAGCCGCATCTCCTAGAGCTGTTAAAGCGTGTGAAGCTGGTAGGACGGTCCCGGTTGCACCTGCGCGTCGCTTGATTGAAATCTTGACCATTAGTCCCAATGTATTCCAAACGCTAGGCGTATAACGAGCTAACTGCGGATAGCTGAACGATGCAGGGTAAACTCTTTAAACCCCACTAGGGTTCTTTAGGCTGAGCGACAGCCCAGAATATGTCCTAGTGGGATTCTTTTGTTATGAAATAGTTTACACCGCCCGTATACTTCATTTGTGCTTTGTAACCACTGGGTACTTCTTGGCCATAGCATTGGGCTTTGACCGCAATCGAAAATCAAAAAGAAGAGACAGCATGCAGGCAGATATTACCGATATCGCTCAGCATGCTTATTTTGCGTCGTGACTGTCAACTGGCTGGATGCTTATCGAAAAATTCCTCGCACTGGGCGGCAAATTTTGGAAAGCCAAGTTCTTTCATCATCCTAAGCCTGTCTGTTAGTGAATCTTGGTCCTTCAAGCGCCAGCTATCGATTACCAGACTTAGAATTTTAATCTCAGATGCCACCAGCTGTCTTTGACTGAGGATATTTAGCTGATCGGAGAAGGCTTGGAACAGGTCTAAACTATCACGATTGATAGCCAAAGCAATCCCGTCCAGGACTAGAACTTCAATATCTGTAGAGAGATAGACGTCTTCCTGAAAGGCGGCTGCGCGTGGAATTACATTTTTTTGTACAGCAAGTATGTATTCTGTAGAAAATACGAACATGCAGGATGAAAAGATGCCAATTTCAAATCGTCCCCATGTGGGAACACGGTCTAGGTATTGATGAAGATTAGTTGCTATTTCTTCAACTGTAGTTTGGTACGGGCCATCAAAATAGATACTGTTCAGCAGTTCTCGCTCCGCAAACAGGCAATAGTAGTATTGATCTTTTGTATCAATGAAGTAAGCGTAAAGCAAGCGAGTTGCCTTTTTGGCCTCCTGTTTATTGTCGTTTAGTTCTAGAAGTTTTCCTAATTCGTGTTTCTGATCCAGCACTCCTTTTCGATACAAGAAGTCATATTCATTCAATGTGACATTAAGTCGATTTAAGAGTTGCTGCATAAGTTCAAAGTTTATCCTTACACCACGCGTCTCAAATGTTGCTAATGTAGTCCGACTACAAAGGCCCTCACAAAGCTCTGACTGTGTTAATCCGCGTTCCCTTCTTAGCTGTTTGATTAATTGTCCATGTGTCACGTCGAATCCTCCTCACAAATTGTCGGATAACTGTACAATCCGAGCCGAAGCCGCTGGAATTATCATACACTCATATTTGTAAAAAGGAGGCAAACCTACGTGATTCCAACGCTTTACGAAAAATGGCTTCCTTAAAAAGCGGATACTATATCTTACTCGCAATCTGTTATGAGCTGATCTTTAAAGATCAGCTGACCGATGCTGCTCTGTTTCTGTTCCTTGTTAAATTTATCTTGCCTAATCTTCAACTGCGCGAGTTAACTAATGAACTTCAAATAGAATCAAAGTTATAGTAGCCATCAAACTTCTGTCTCTCACGTTCTATCCCTGATTGGGGAACTATAGATGGGTCATTTAATCCCGACGGCCCTTGGAAAGAAGCAGGTCCCATGAATAAAGTCTTAAGAATCGATCTATTAGTAATCACTGCAGCAGCCGTTACAGTGTTTTCCAGTCTAGTTGGTGTGAGCATTCCCCTGTTACTCAGGCGACTGATTGATGGTCCAAAGCCCCAACTTTTTTTCAACGCCAGTATTCTGTTAGCTGCATTCCTGTTTCAAACTGGATTCGTCGTGCTTGGAGACTATCTGATGGCTAAATCAGGAGAAAGACAAGTTGAAACCCTGCGTGAGCGCCTCACTAATACTTTAATTCACGCCAACATGTCCTTCCTCGATCATCAACAAAGTGGAGATCTTACGTCTCACGTAATCAATGATGCCAATAGTATTCGTACTTTTTTCTCTGGCACCCTAGCTCAGTTCATTGCAGGCGTGGTGACTATCATCGGATCATTAATTGCCTTGGTTTTGCTTGATGTTCGCCTTAGTCTGGTACTGGTTGCTTGCCTACCTGTCGTCCTTTTAGTCGTCGTCCCTGTTTCAAATCTTGCAGAAAAGTATGCTGAGCGGTTACAGAAACAGACTGGGAGAACAAATGCCTTCTTAACTGCCACCTTTCGACAATCGGAGTTAATAAAAGCCAGTACGGCAGAGGAAGAAGCCTCGTCATCAGCCAGTGGCCTCTTTCAAGGGCTTTACAATTCAGCGCTAAAGGCCGATTGGCTGCAGGCCGTTTCTTCTCCACTTGTGTTATTAGCACTCTTTGGAGCTGTAGCTGTCATTTTTGCGTATGGTGGGCAGCGAGTGGCAGCGGGATCCTTATCGATTGGGACGCTAATGTCATTCCTGATCTATGTCTTTCAACTTTTAAATCCAATTCCTCAATTTTCAAGTCAAGTGCAACGATGATAACGAATTCTTGATAGTGGTCTAGGCTGTTACGCCATGCATCGG